>NZ_JBBCPK010000034.1:0-44725 GCF_037150775.1 Leclercia sp. M50 | reverse complement strand
CTCAACGAGCTTATCTGGCGCGAGTTTTATCGTCATCTGATGACGTATCACCCTGATTTATGTAAATATCGGCCATTCATCCGCTGGACTGATAACGTCGAATGGCAGTCTGACGATGTGCAGCTGAAAGCCTGGCAAGAGGGACAAACCGGCTATCCGATTGTCGATGCAGCCATGCGTCAGCTGAATGAAACCGGCTGGATGCACAATCGCCTGCGGATGATCACCGCCAGCTTTCTGGTAAAGGATCTGCTTATCGACTGGCGTGCCGGGGAACGTTACTTTATTTCACAGCTGATCGATGGCGACCTGGCCGCCAATAACGGCGGCTGGCAGTGGGCGGCATCAACCGGAACCGACGCCGCCCCTTATTTTCGTATTTTTAACCCGACAACCCAGGGACAGAAGTTTGATTCCGACGGCGTGTTTATCCGCCGCTGGCTGCCGGAGCTGGCCACCGTGCCGGACAAGGCCATCCACGATCCCTGGATCTGGGCGGACAAGCAGGGCGTCACCCTCGCGTATCCCCGCCCGGTTGTCGACCATAAACAGGCGCGCGTTGCCACGCTGGCCGCGTATGAAGCCGCCCGTAAAGCATAGGGAGTCATAATGAAAAACAGTGAACTGGAACGACTGATTAACGACAAACTGAACAGCGCCAGCTTTAGCGACTACGCACCGAATGGCCTGCAGGTGGAAGGGCGCGAAACTATTCAGAAGATTGTTACCGGTGTGACGGCAAGCCAGGCGCTGCTGGATGAAGCGGTTCGCCAGCAGGCCGATGCCGTTATCGTTCATCACGGCTATTTCTGGAAGGGGGAATCTCCGGTTATCCGCGGCATGAAGCGCAACCGCCTGAAGACCTTGCTGGAGAACGACATCAACCTCTATGGCTGGCACCTGCCGCTGGATGCGCACCCGGAGCTGGGAAACAACGCCCAGCTGGCGGCGCTGCTCGGCATTAACATCATGGGCGAAATCGAGCCGCTGGTGCCGTGGGGGGAACTCTCCATGCCGGTGCCGGGTCTGGAGCTGGCCTCGTGGATCGAAGCGCGGCTGGGGCGTCGTCCGCTGTGGAGCGGCGATACCGGGCCGGATGAGGTAAAACGCGTCGCCTGGTGTACCGGCGGCGGACAGAGCTTTATTGACAGCGCGGCGCGTTTTGGCGTCGATGCGTTTATCACCGGCGAAGTCTCTGAGCAAACCATTCACTCCGCCCGTGAGCAGGGGCTGCATTTTTATGCGGCAGGTCACCATGCCACGGAACGCGGCGGCATTCGCGCGCTCAGCGAATGGCTGACAGAAAACACCGACCTGGATGTCACCTTTGTCGATATTCCTAATCCAGCCTGATGAGAGGTATCTAAGTGCAGCGAGCACGTTGTTATCTGCTAGGCGAAACCGCCGTCGTACTGGAACTGGAGCCGCCGGTGACCCTGGCGACGCAAAAACGGATCTGGCGCTTGACCCAGCGACTGGGTGAAATCCCTGAAGTGGTGGAAGCCATTCCGGGGATGAATAATATCACCGTGGTGCTGCGCAATCCCCACTCGGTGGCGCTGGATGCCATCGAACGTCTGCAGCGCTGGTGGGAAGAGAGCGAAGCGCTGGAACCCGATTCCCGCGCTATCGAGATCCCCGTGGTGTATGGTACCGCCGCTGGCCCCGATCTGGGCGAGGTGGCGCGACACGCGGGGCTGACCGAGAAACAGGTCGTGGAGCTCCATTCCTCCGCGGATTATGTGGTCTGGTTTTTGGGCTTTCAGCCGGGCTTTCCGTATCTGGGCGGGCTGCCTGAGCAACTGGCTACGCCGCGTCGCGCTGAACCCCGGTTGCAGGTGCCGGCGGGCTCGGTGGGGATTGGCGGGTCGCAGACCGGTATTTATCCCTTAGCCACACCCGGAGGCTGGCAGCTGATTGGTCACACCTCTCTGCCGTTGTTCGATCCCGAGCGTGACGAGCCGGTGCTGCTGCGACCGGGCGATACCGTGCGGTTTATCCCGCAGAAGGAGGGGGTATGTTAAAAATTATTCGGGCAGGGCTCTATACCTCGGTGCAGGACGGCGGGCGCATCGGTTTTCGCCAGTCAGGGATCAGCTATTGCGGCGCGCTGGATAAACCGGCCTTGCAGATTGGCAATATACTTGTGGGCAATGACCCGGATGATGCCGCGCTGGAGATCACCCTGGGGCAATGTATCTTCGAATTTGAACAGGATGGCTGGTTTGCCCTGACCGGTGCGGGCTGTGATGCCCGGCTTGACGGGGCCGCGGTCTGGACCGGTTGGCGCCTGCCGGTGAAAGCCGGGCAGCAACTCACCCTTAATCGTCCCCGCCGGGGCATGCGCAGCTATCTGGCCATTGCGGGCGGAATCGACGTGCCGCAGGTCATGAACTCTCTCAGCACCGACCTGAAGGTGGGGCTGGGCGGCCATGAGGGGCGGCTGCTGAAAGATGGCGATCGCCTGCAGGTTCGGGCCGGTGGGCGTGAATTCCGTGAAGCCCAGGGCGTGAAACAGCTTCTTTGGAGTAACCGTGTGCGGGCCTTGCCGGGACCGGAATACCATGAGTTCGATCAGGCCTCCCAGGATGCGCTCTGGCGTCTGCCCTGGCAGCTCAGCCCACAGAGTAACCGTATGGGCTACCGCCTGCAGGGGCAAAAGCTGGCGCGCACCACCGATCGGGAGATGCTGTCGCACGGGCTGCTCCCGGGCGTGATTCAGGTGCCGCATAACGGACAGCCTATCATTCTGATGAACGATGCCCAGACTACCGGGGGCTATCCGCGGATCGCCTGCATCATCGAGGCCGATATGTACCATCTGGCGCAGGCCCCGCTCGGACAACCTATTCACTTTGTCCCCTGTACGCTGGAAGAGGCGCTGGAGGCGCGGCGCATCCAGAAGCAGTACATCGAACAGCTGGCGTGGAGGTTACATGATCGCGGTTGATTTAAATGCAGATTTAGGTGAAGGGTGCGGCAGCGATACCGCACTGTTAAAGCTGGTGTCGTCAGCCAATATCGCCTGCGGATTCCATGCCGGCGATGCCGAAACCATGCTGGCCTGCGTGCGCGAGGCGCTAAAAAATGGGGTGGCCATCGGGGCGCATCCCAGCTTCCCGGACCGGGAAAACTTTGGCCGCACGGCCATGACCCTGCCGCCGGAGACGGTCTACGCCCAGATGCTCTACCAGATTGGTGCCCTGGCGGCGATCGTTCGCGCCGAAGGCGGGCAGCTGCGTCACGTAAAACCGCACGGCATGCTCTATAACCAGGCGGCAAAAGATCGCGACCTGGCGGATGCGATCGCCCGCGCCGTTTCGACCGTTAACCCGGATCTGATCCTGGTCGGGCTGGCGGGGAGCGAGTTGATCCGCGCGGGAACGCGCTATGGCCTGATCACCCGGGAAGAGGTGTTTGCCGATCGTGGATATCAGGCCGATGGCAGCCTGGTGCCGCGTACCCAGGCCGGGGCGCTGATCGCCGATGAAGATCAGGCCCTGGCGCAAACCCTGGAGATGATCCAGCGCGGACGGGTGAAGAGTATTACCGGTGAATGGGCAGCCGTGCATGCGCAGACGGTGTGTATCCACGGTGACGGCGAGCATGCGCTGGCCTTTGCCCGTCGCCTGCGCAGAGAATTTGAAGAAAACAATATAAAAATCAGTGCATAACGCACACTTGCAAACACAACGACAGGAAAAAGGTCATGGCAGAGACGCTATCCCTCTGGCCACTCATCGGTATCGCGGTGATTGTGGTCGGGTTTCTCTTACGCTTTAACCCGGTGCTGGTGGTCATTGTCGCCGGGATCGTCACCGGCCTGGCGGCGCAAATGCCCATCGCTACCATTCTGGAAAAACTGGGCGAAGGGTTCCTCAATACCCGTAACCTGCCTTATATCCTGCTGATCCCGCTGGCGGTTATTGGTCTGCTGGAGCGCCACGGCCTGAAAGAGCGGGCCCAGGCGTGGATCGCGAAGATCCACAGCGCCACCGCCGGGCGGCTTTTGATCGTCTATCTCTTCGTCCGTGAAACGTCGGCGGCAATGGGGCTGACCAGCCTTGGCGGACACCCGCAGATGGTGCGCCCGCTGCTGGCGCCGATGGCGGAAGGGGCGGCGGAGAAAAAGTATGGCGAGCTGCCGGGGGCGGTGCGCTATCGACTGCGGGCAATGTCGGCAGCCACCGATAACGTCGGGCTCTTCTTTGGCGAAGATATCTTTGTCGCCTTTGGCGCCATCATCTTTATGCATAACTTTATGCTGGAATCCGGTGGGATCCAGACGGAGCCGCTGCATATTGCCCTCTGGGGGATCCCGACCGCGCTCTGCGCCTTTGCGATCCACGCGACCCGCCTCTACCGCCTGGATAAGCATCTGGAGCGCGAGCTGGCCAAAGTGCAGGGAGAGGTAAAATGAATTTCCAGCAAAGCTATCTCTACTGGCTGGCAGGGCTGATCCTGCTCATCGTGGCGCTGATGTCGTTTCGCGATAAAGCCAACCCGCGACGTATGACCACCGGTCTGTTCTGGGGCATTTACGGCCTGCTGTTCCTGCTGGGGAACTGGACCTACGATCTGGTGGGCGACAAGCGCACCGTCCATATCGCGGTGGGTGTGGCAGTCGTGCTGCTGGCACTGATCGCCGGTTTCGGCGGGGTGCGCCTGGGGAGTTATCACCAGCGCACGCCAGAAGAGCGTGAGAGCAGCGCGAAGCGTCTGGGCAATCGACTCTTTTTACCAGCGCTGGCCATTCCGGTGGTGACGGTGGTGGGCGTGCTGATGTTCAACCACATCCCGGGCCTGCAGGAGACGCTGTTCGGGCCGGGTAACCACTCGACCCTGGTGACGCTCTTCTCCATGACCGTCGGCTCGCTGATTGGCCTGGCGATGGCGGTTAAAATGACCCATGAGAAAGTGCATCAGCCTTTGCAGGAGGCGCGCCGTCTGCTCGACTCTATCGGCTGGGCCTTTATTCTGCCGCAGATCCTGGCGACCCTTGGCTTGCTGTTTACCGCCGCCGGCGTCGGGGAAGGCATTTCCTATCTCACCCAGACGTACCTGGCGGTCGACAGCCGGTTTATTGCGGTGGCGGTCTACGCCGTGGGCATGGCGCTGCTGACCATGGTAATGGGTAACGCCTTCGCCGCGTTTCCGATTGTCACCGCCGGGATCGGTATTCCCATTCTGGTGCTGCAACACGGCGGCAACCCGGCGGTGATGGCGGCGATTGGCATGTTCTCCGGCTACTGTGGCACCCTGATGACGCCGATGGCGGCCAACTTCAATATTGTGCCCGCCGCGCTGCTGGAGTTACCCGATAAAAACGCGGTCATTAAGGCGCAGGTCCCCACCGGGGTATTGCTGCTGATCGCTAACGTCTTCCTGCTCTACTTCCTGATGTTCCTGTAAGGAGAAATGATGCGAACCGTATTGATCACCGGCTTTGAGCCGTTTGGCGGCGAAACCGTTAACCCCTCATGGGAGGTGGTAAAGCAGCTTGATGGCGCAATTATTGACGATTGCCGCGTGGTGGCGCGGCAGTTGCCCTGCGTGTTTGGCGAGTCGTTGTTGGTGCTGAACGCGGCCATTGATGCGCTACAGCCCTCCGTTGTACTGGCGGTAGGGCAGGCCGGGGGCCGGGTGGATGTCACCGTTGAGCGGGTGGCGATCAACGTTGATGATGCCCGTATCCCGGATAACCATGGCCGACAGCCGGTGGATGTCGCCATCGTTGAGGGCGGCCCGGCGGCCTGGTTCAGCACGCTGCCCATTAAAGCGATGGTGGCGGCGCTGCGTGAATCAGGTATTCCTGCTTCGGTTTCGCAGACGGCGGGGACATTCGTCTGCAACCACGTGATGTATGGCGTGCTGCACAAGCTGGCCGACCGCCCGGAGGTGAAGGGCGGTTTTATCCATATTCCTTACCTGCCCGAGCAGGCGGCGGCGCACCCTGGCGCCCCGAGCATGGCGACGCAAACCGTAAAGCAGGCGCTGGAGATCGCCATTACGGTGGCGCTGCGCCAGGAGGCGGATATTAAAGTGGTGGGCGGCGCAACGCACTAACAAGGAGTCATTATGCCAGAAGGACCAGAGATCCGCCGCGCGGCGGATAGCCTGGAGGCGGCGATAAAAGGCAAACCGCTCACCGACGTGTGGTTTGCTTTCCCTCAGTTAAAACCGTTTGAATCCCGGCTTATCGGCGAGACGGTCACGCATCTGGAGACGCGCGGTAAAGCGCTGCTCACTCACTTTTCTAACCAGCTGACGCTCTACAGCCATAACCAACTGTATGGCGTCTGGCGGGTGGTTGAGACCGGCCAGGAGCCGCAGACCACGCGGGTCCTGCGCGTTAAGTTACAGACCGTGGATAAAACCATTCTGCTCTACAGCGCCTCGGATATTGAGATGCTCTTGCCGGAGCAACTCACTACCCATCCCTTCCTGCAGCGGGTGGGGCCGGATGTCCTCGATTTACGCCTGACGGCAGAGGAGGTGAAAGCGCGGCTGTTGTCGGCAAAATTCCGCAACCGGCAGTTTTCCGGGCTGCTGCTGGACCAGGCGTTTCTCGCTGGTCTGGGCAACTATCTGCGGGTGGAAATTCTGTGGGAGGTGGGGCTGGCGCCGCAGCATAAAGCGTCACAGCTCACCGAAGAACAGCTCGACGCGCTGGCGCATGCGCTACTGGCGATCCCGCGTCTGTCGTATAACACCCGCGGAGTGGTGAATGACAAGAAGCATCATGGGGCATTATTCCGCTTTAAGGTGTTTCATCGGGCGGGGAAAAAGTGCGAGCGGTGCGGCGGGGTGATTGAGAAAATGACGCTCTCTTCCAGACCGTTTTACTGGTGTCCTGCGTGCCAGATGTAAAAAAAGCCGGGTGGCGCTAACGCTGACCCGGCCTGCTTAGGCCCGGCAAGCGTAGCGCCGCCGGGCATCGCTTTTAGCGTTTAGTCACGTCAGACTCGAAATTACGCTGCTCGTAGCCGGTGTACAGCTGACGAGGACGGGCAATTTTCATCCCTTCGGTGTGCATTTCGTTCCAGTGTGCAATCCAGCCCACGGTACGCGCCATCGCGAAGATAACGGTAAACATGGAAGATGGAATGCCCATCGCTTTCAGGATGATACCGGAGTAGAAATCGACGTTCGGGTAGAGTTTCTTCTCGATGAAGTACGGGTCGTTCAGCGCGATGTGTTCCAGCTCCATCGCCACCTGCAACAGGTCATCTTTGGTGCCCAGCTCTTTCAGCACTTCGTGGCAGGTTTCACGCATCACGGTTGCGCGCGGGTCATAGTTTTTGTAAACACGGTGACCGAAGCCCATCAGACGGAAGGAGTCGTTCTTATCCTTCGCACGACGGACGAATTCAGGAATGTGCTCAACGGAGCTGATCTCTTCCAGCATCTTCAGTGCCGCTTCGTTCGCGCCGCCGTGTGCCGGTCCCCACAGGGAGGCGATACCTGCTGCGATACAGGCGAACGGGTTCGCGCCTGAAGAACCAGCGGTACGGACGGTGGAGGTGGAGGCGTTCTGCTCGTGGTCAGCATGCAGGATCAGGATACGATCCATTGCGCGTTCCAGAACCGGGTTCACTTCGTACTCTTCGCACGGCGTGGCGAACATCATACGCAGGAAGTTACCGGCGTAAGAGAGGTCGTTGCGCGGATAAACAAACGGCTGTCCGATGGAGTATTTGTAACACATGGCTGCCATGGTTGGCATTTTGGACAGCAGACGGAACGCGGCGATATCGCGGTGACGCTGGTTATTCACATCCAGGGAGTCATGGTAGAACGCGGCCAGTGCACCGGTGATCCCGCACATTACCGCCATTGGGTGTGAATCGCGGCGGAAGGCGTGGAACAGACGGGTAATCTGCTCATGGATCATCGTGTGACGAGTGACGGTGGTTTTGAACTCATCGTACTGTTCCTGCGTCGGCTTTTCGCCGTTCAGCAGGATGTAGCACACTTCCAGGTAGTTGGAGTCAGTCGCTAACTGGTCGATGGGGAAACCGCGGTGCAACAGAATACCTTCGTCACCGTCGATGTAGGTGATTTTGGACTCGCAAGATGCGGTGGAGGTAAAACCAGGGTCAAAGGTAAACATACCTTTAGAACCAAGACTACGGATATCAATAACATCCTGACCGAGCGTGCCTTTTAGCACATCCAGTTCAATAGCAGCGTCACCATTTAGGGTGATTTTTGCCTTAGTATCAGCCATTTACGGTCTCCTTAGCGCCTTATTGCTTAAGACTGCCCATAACCGGATTTGCATTCAGCTGATTTATCATTGTTACCAGTTTGTTATTTGGCTCGCCGCTCAGCTCACGAGGAGAAACCAGGGTACAGAGCAATGGCGCTAGCAGGTAAACAAATGAGAAACCAGAGAAATAACAGCAAATCAGTGTTTGTTCAGTCCGAATTATTCAAACCTGTATATCACTAATAACTGTCCTGATAACTTCGGTCAATACCATCACACTGTTACATAACTTATTCTCAGGTGAAAGAGAGACCTCATAACTTTTGCGCATTATATGCCTTTTCTGGTGATGTTTGTAACAATAATGTTTAACATTTGTCAAATCAGATGATTAAAAATTAAAAAGATGTTGTTATCGTGACCCTGATCACTGTTCCAGAGAAAACCCGACAAACTGTATGTAGGTTAATTGTAATGATTTTGTGAACGGCCTATACTGCCGCCAGGTCTCCGGAAAACCCTGCAATCCCGAGCCAACCAGCGTTGTAACGTGTCATTTGAGCATCTGGAAGCAATGTTTTGCATGACGCACAGTTATATAAAAGGCACGCTGTCTGACCCGCATCGCAGTCCGGAGGAAGGAAACTATAAGAACAGCATGTGGGCGTTATTCATGATAAGAAATGTGAAAAAACAAAGACCTGTCAATCTGGATCTCAAAACGATCCGATTCCCCGTAACGGCAATAGCGTCCATCCTTCATCGTGTATCCGGTGTGATCACGTTTGTCGCGGTGGGTATCCTGTTATGGTTACTGGGTACCAGCCTCTCGTCTCCGGAAGGATTCCAGCAGGCCGCCGACATCATGAACGGTTTCTTTGTGAAATTTATCATGTGGGGCATCCTCACCGCGCTGGCCTATCACGTTGTTGGCGGCATCCGCCATATGCTGATGGATGTCGGCTATCTGGAAGAGACCTTCGAAACCGGCAAACGTACCGCTAACATCTCCTTTGTTATCACTGTCGTGCTTTCACTTCTCGCAGGAGTTCTCGTATGGTAAGCAACGCCTCCGCATTAGGACGCAACGGCGTACATGACTTCATTCTGGTCCGTGCTACCGCTATCGTTCTCACCCTCTACATCATCTACATGATCGGTTTCTTTGCCACCAGCGGCGATCTGACCTGGGAAATCTGGACTGGCTTCTTCGGATCTGCCTTTACCAAAGTGTTTACCCTGCTGGCGCTCTTCTCCATTCTGATCCACGCGTGGATTGGCATGTGGCAGGTACTGACCGACTACGTTAAATCAATGGCGATTCGTCTCGCGTTGCAGCTGGCTATTGTCGTTGCACTGGTGGTTTACGTTATTTATGGATTTGTTGTGGTGTGGGGTGTGTGATGAAACTTCCAGTCAGAGAATTTGACGCTGTAGTGATTGGCGCTGGCGGCGCAGGTATGCGCGCGGCGCTGCAAATTTCCCAGAGCGGCCAGACCTGTGCCCTGCTCTCTAAAGTGTTCCCGACCCGTTCCCATACCGTATCTGCGCAGGGTGGCATCACCGTTGCGCTCGGTAATACCCATGATGATAACTGGGAATGGCATATGTACGACACGGTGAAAGGCTCCGACTATATCGGTGACCAGGACGCCATTGAATATATGTGTAAAACCGGCCCGGAAGCGATTCTGGAGCTTGACCACATGGGTCTGCCGTTCTCCCGCCTGGAGAACGGCACCATCTATCAACGTCCGTTTGGCGGCCAGTCGAAGAACTTCGGCGGCGAGCAGGCGGCACGTACAGCGGCGGCTGCGGACCGTACCGGTCACGCCCTGTTGCACACGCTGTACCAGCAGAACCTGAAGAACAAAACCACCATCTTCTCCGAGTGGTATGCGCTGGATCTGGTGAAAAACGAAGATGGCGCCATCGTCGGTTGTACCGCCCTGTGCATTGAAACCGGTGAAGTGGTCTACTTCAAAGCCCGCGCCACCGTGCTGGCGACCGGCGGCGCAGGCCGTATTTATCAGTCCACTACGAACGCCCATATCAACACCGGTGACGGCGTCGGTATGGCTATCCGCGCTGGCGTACCGGTGCAGGATATGGAGATGTGGCAGTTCCACCCAACCGGTATCGCCGGTGCGGGCGTGCTGGTAACAGAAGGCTGCCGCGGTGAAGGCGGCTACCTGCTGAACAAACATGGCGAGCGCTTCATGGAGCGTTATGCCCCGAATGCGAAAGACCTGGCGGGTCGTGACGTGGTGGCGCGTTCTATCATGATCGAAATCCGTGAAGGCCGCGGCTGCGACGGTCCATGGGGCCCGCACGCGAAGCTGAAATTGGATCATCTGGGTAAAGAGGTTCTGGAATCCCGTCTGCCGGGCATCCTCGAACTCTCCCGGACCTTCGCTCACGTCGACCCGGTTAAAGAGCCGATCCCGGTTATCCCAACCTGTCACTACATGATGGGCGGTATTCCGACCAAAGTGACCGGCCAGGCGCTGACCGTGAACGAGCAGGGTGAAGATGTGGTGATCCCAGGCCTGTTTGCGGTAGGCGAAATTGCCTGCGTATCCGTACACGGCGCCAACCGTCTGGGCGGCAACTCCCTGCTTGACCTGGTGGTGTTTGGTCGTGCGGTCGGTCTGCATCTGCAGGAGTCCATTGCCGAGCAGGGGCCACTGCGTGATGCCACCGAAGCGAATATTGAAGCCTCTCTGGAACGTCTCAACCGCTGGAACGGCAACCGTAACGGCGAAGATCCGGTGGAAATCCGTAAAGCGCTGCAGGAGTGCATGCAGCACAACTTCTCGGTATTCCGTGAAGGTGACGCGATGGCCAAAGGTCTTGAGCAGCTGAAAGCGATCCGCGAGCGTCTGAAAAATGCCCGTCTGGACGACACCTCCAGCGAGTTCAACACCCAGCGCGTTGAGTGCCTGGAGCTGGATAACCTGATGGAAACCGCATACGCAACGGCGGTCTCTGCAAACTTCCGTACCGAGAGCCGGGGCGCCCATAGCCGCTTCGACTTCCCGGATCGTGATGATGAAAACTGGCTGTGCCACTCCCTGTATCTGCCAGAGACGGAATCCATGACGCGACGCAGCGTCAATATGGAACCGAAACTGCGTCCGGCGTTCCCGCCGAAGATTCGTACTTACTAATGCGGAGACAGGACAATGAAACTCGAATTTTCAGTTTATCGTTATAACCCTGATGTTGATGACGCTCCGCGTATGCAGGATTACACCCTGGAAGCGGAAGAAGGTCGTGACATGATGCTGCTGGACGCCTTAATGCAGCTGAAAGAAAAGGATCCGACACTGTCGTTTCGTCGTTCCTGCCGTGAAGGGGTGTGTGGCTCCGACGGTCTGAACATGAATGGCAAAAACGGTCTGGCCTGTATCACGCCTATCTCGGCGCTTAACCGTCCGGGACAGAAGATTGTCATCCGCCCTCTGCCAGGACTGCCGGTCGTGCGTGATTTGGTGGTGGACATGGGGCAATTCTATGCACAATATGAGAAGATTAAGCCTTACTTATTGAATAATGGGCAAAATCCACCCGCTCGCGAGCATTTACAGTCGCCAGAGCAGCGTGAAAAACTCGATGGCCTGTATGAGTGTATCCTCTGTGCATGTTGTTCGACCTCTTGCCCGTCGTTCTGGTGGAACCCGGACAAGTTTATCGGCCCGGCTGGCCTGCTGGCAGCGTACCGCTTCCTGATTGACAGCCGCGATACCGAAACCGACAACCGCCTGGAAGGGCTGAGTGATGCTTTCAGCGTATTCCGCTGCCACAGCATCATGAACTGCGTCAGTGTATGTCCTAAGGGGCTGAACCCGACGCGTGCCATCGGCCACATTAAGTCGATGTTGTTGCAGCGCAGTGCGTAAGTAACAACGCCGGATGGCGCTGCGCTTATCCGGCCTACGATTTTGTAGGCCCGGTCAGCGTAGCGCCACCGGGCAATTTGCAGAAACCTTTAAAAACTGCCCTGAAGTCTAGACAGTTTCTAAAGGTTCCTTCGCGGGCCAAATGAAAAGAGCTCGCAGGTGAACCCCGGCACGTACACGTGGTGTGCGTGGTAGTTTCTACGGCGAAAGTAAGCATAAAAATGCTTAAGGGATCACGATGCAGAACGGCGCAATGAAAGCCTGGCTGGACTCTTCATTCCTCTCTGGTGCAAACCAAAGCTGGATTGAACAGCTCTATGAAGACTTCTTAACCGACCCTGACTCAGTGGACGCTAACTGGCGTTCCATGTTCCAGGAGTTACCTGGAACGGGTGTCAAACCGGATCAATTTCATTCCAAAACACGTGATTATTTCCGTCGTCTGGCGAAGGATGCCTCACGTTACTCTTCCGCTATCTCCGACCCTGACACCAATGCGAAGCAGGTTAAAGTCCTGCAGCTGATTAATGCCTACCGCTTCCGCGGCCACCAGCACGCAAATCTGGATCCGCTGGGACTGTGGAAGCAGGAGCGCGTGGCTGATTTAGATCCGGCATATCACGACCTGACCGAAGCGGATTTCCAGGAAACCTTCAACGTTGGCTCTTTCGCTATCGGCAAAGACACGATGAAGCTGGGCGATCTGCTGGAAGCGCTGAAGCAAACCTACTGCGGCTCCATCGGCGCAGAGTATATGCACATCACCTCTACCGAAGAGAAACGCTGGATCCAGCAGCGTATCGAATCTGTTGCCGGTAAATCTACCTTCAATGCCGACGAGAAAAAGCGTTTCCTGAACGAACTGACCGCAGCCGAAGGGCTGGAGCGTTATCTCGGTGCGAAATTCCCGGGCGCAAAACGCTTCTCGCTGGAAGGCGGCGATGCGCTGGTGCCGATGCTGAAAGAGCTGATCCGCCACGCGGGCAACAGCGGTACCCGCGAAGTGGTACTGGGCATGGCGCACCGTGGTCGTCTGAACGTGCTGATCAACGTGCTGGGTAAAAAGCCGCAGGATCTGTTCGACGAATTCGCGGGCAAACATAAAGAACACCTCGGTACCGGTGATGTGAAGTACCACATGGGCTTCTCATCGGATATCGAAACCCAGGGCGGCCTGGTTCACATGGCGCTGGCGTTTAACCCGTCGCACCTTGAGATCGTAAGCCCGGTGGTTATTGGTTCCGTGCGCGCCCGTCTGGATCGTCTGGACGAGCCAAGCAGCAACAAAGTTCTGCCGATCACCATCCACGGCGATGCGGCAGTTACCGGGCAGGGCGTGGTTCAGGAGACCCTGAACATGTCGAAAGCGCGGGGTTACGAAGTGGGCGGTACCGTTCGCATCGTCATCAACAACCAGGTGGGCTTCACCACCTCTAACCCGCTGGACGCACGTTCCACCCCATACTGCACCGACATCGGTAAGATGGTTCAGGCGCCAATTTTCCACGTGAACGCCGATGACCCGGAAGCGGTCGCGTTCGTGACCCGTCTGGCGCTGGATTTCCGTAACACCTTTAAGCGCGATGTGTTCATCGATCTGTTCTGCTATCGCCGTCATGGCCATAACGAAGCGGACGAGCCGAGTGCAACCCAGCCGCTGATGTACCAGAAAATCAAAAAACATCCGACCCCGCGTAAAATCTATGCTGACAAGCTGGAAGCGGAGAAGGTTGTCACCCTGGAAGATGCCACCGAGATGGTCAACCTCTACCGCGACGCGCTGGATGCCGGCGAGTGCGTGGTGAAAGAGTTGCGTCCGATGAACATGCACTCCTTTACCTGGTCGCCATACCTCAACCACGAGTGGGATGAGAGCTACCCGAACAAGGTAGAGATGAAGCGTCTGCAGGAGCTGGCAAAACGCATCAGCACCGTACCTGAAGCGATCGAGATGCAGTCCCGTGTGCAGAAGATCTACGCTGACCGTCAGGCGATGGCCTCAGGCGAGAAGCTCTTTGACTGGGGCGGAGCAGAGAACCTGGCGTACGCCACTCTGGTTGATGAAGGTATTCCGGTTCGTCTGTCCGGTGAAGATGCGGGCCGCGGCACCTTCTTCCACCGTCATGCGGTGATCCATAACCAGACCAACGGTTCAACCTATACCCCGCTGCAGCACGTGCACAACGGCCAGGGCCAGTTTAAGGTCTGGGACTCCGTGCTCTCTGAAGAAGCGGTGCTGGCATTCGAATACGGTTACGCCACCGCAGAACCACGCACCCTGACCATCTGGGAAGCGCAGTTCGGCGACTTCGCCAACGGTGCGCAGGTGGTTATCGACCAGTTCATCTCTTCCGGTGAGCAGAAGTGGGGCCGTATGTGTGGCCTGGTGATGCTGCTGCCGCACGGCTACGAAGGCCAGGGGCCGGAGCACTCCTCCGCACGTCTGGAGCGTTATCTGCAGCTCTGCGCCGAGCAGAACATGCAGGTCTGCGTACCGTCTACCCCGGCACAGGTTTATCACATGCTGCGTCGTCAGGCGCTGCGCGGGATGCGCCGCCCGCTGGTGGTGATGTCGCCGAAATCGCTGCTGCGTCACCCGCTGGCGGTCTCCAGCCTGGAAGAGCTGGCAAACGGCACCTTCCTGCCGGCCATCGGTGAAATTGACGAACTGGATCCGCAGGGCGTTAAGCGTGTCGTAATGTGTTCTGGTAAGGTTTATTACGACCTGCTGGAACAGCGCCGTAAGAACGATCAGAAAGATGTCGCCATCGTGCGTATCGAACAGCTTTATCCGTTCCCGCATCAGGCGATGCAGGAAGTGCTGAAACAGTACGCTCACGTACATGATTTTGTCTGGTGCCAGGAAGAGCCGCTCAACCAGGGCGCATGGTACTGCAGCCAGCATCATTTCCGTGAAGTGATTCCATTTGGGTCTGCTCTGCGTTATGCAGGTCGCCCGGCCTCCGCCTCTCCGGCGGTAGGGTATATGTCCGTTCACCAGAAGCAGCAACAAGATCTGGTCAATGACGCGCTGAACGTCGATTAATTAAAGGATACATAATGAGTAGCGTAGATATTCTTGTTCCCGACCTGCCTGAGTCCGTAGCAGATGCAACCGTCGCCACCTGGCACAAAAAACCAGGCGACGCGGTAACCCGCGACGAAGTGCTGGTAGAAATCGAAACTGACAAAGTGGTACTGGAAGTACCGGCTTCAGCGGATGGCATTCTGGATGCAGTCCTGGAAGATGAAGGTACGACGGTAACCTCTCGCCAGATCCTCGGTCGCCTGCGTGAAGGCAACAGCGCGGGCAAAGAGTCCAGCGCTAAGTCTGAAGAGAAAGCCTCTACGCCGGCCCAGCGCCAGCAGGCTTCTCTGGAAGAGCAGAGCAACGACGCGCTGAGCCCGGCGATCCGTCGCCTGCTGGCTGAGCACAGCCTCGACCCGGCGGCCATTAAAGGCACCGGCGTTGGTGGCCGCCTGACCCGCGAAGATATTGACAAACACCTGGCGAAAGCGCCGTCTGAAGCGAAAGCAGAAGCCAAAGCGCCTGAAGCCGCGCCAGCAGCACAGCCTGCTCTGGGCGCTCGCAGTGAAAAACGCGTGCCGATGACCCGCCTGCGTAAGCGCGTGGCCGAGCGTCTGCTGGAAGCGAAAAACTCCACCGCGATGCTGACCACCTTCAACGAAGTGAACATGAAGCCAATCATGGACCTGCGTAAGCAGTACGGTGACGCCTTTGAAAAACGTCACGGTATCCGTCTGGGCTTTATGTCCTTCTACGTGAAAGCGGTTGTTGAAGCGCTGAAACGCTACCCGGAAGTGAACGCATCTATCGATGGCGATGATGTGGTTTATCACAACTACTTCGACGTGAGCATGGCCGTTTCTACTCCGCGCGGCCTGGTAACCCCGGTTCTGCGTGATGTGGATACCCTGGGCATGGCTGACATCGAGAAGAAAATTAAAGAGCTGGCAGTGAAAGGCCGTGACGGCAAGCTGACCGTAGATGACCTGACTGGCGGTAACTTCACCATTACCAACGGCGGCGTATTCGGTTCGCTGATGTCTACCCCGATCATCAACCCACCGCAGAGCGCGATCCTTGGCATGCACGCCATTAAAGACCGCCCAATGGCGGTAGACGGTAAAGTGGAGATCCTGCCAATGATGTATCTGGCGCTCTCTTACGATCACCGTCTGATCGATGGCCGCGAGTCCGTGGGCTTCCTGGTGGCGATTAAAGAGCTGCTGGAAGATCCGACCCGTCTGCTGCTGGACGTCTAGTTTTTCGCGGTACTGCCCGGCGGCACCTGGTCTGCCGGGCCTACAAAAGCATGACCTAACGATTACCCTGAAGGATGGATAGAACACATGAACTTACATGAATATCAGGCAAAACAGCTGTTTGCCCGGTATGGCTTACCGGCTCCGGTGGGTTATGCCTGCAATACCCCTCGTGAAGCAGAAGAAGCCGCCTCTAAAATCGGTGCGGGTCCATGGGTAGTGAAATGTCAGGTTCACGCTGGCGGCCGCGGTAAAGCGGGCGGTGTGAAAGTCGTTAACAGTAAAGAAGATATCCGCGCCTTTGCGGAGCACTGGCTCGGCAAACGTCTGGTGACCTACCAGACAGACGCAGCCGGCCAGCCGGTTAACCAGATCCTGGTTGAAGCGGCAACCGATATTGCTAAAGAACTCTACCTGGGCGCAGTCGTAGACCGTAGCTCCCGTCGCGTGGTGTTCATGGCCTCTACCGAAGGCGGCGTGGAGATCGAAAAAGTGGCGGAAGAGACGCCGCATCTGATCCACAAAGTCGCTATCGATCCGCTGGCAGGCCCAATGCCTTACCAGGGTCGTGAGCTGGCCTTCAAACTGGGTCTGGAAGGTAAACTGGTGCAGCAATTCACCAAGATCTTCATGGGCCTGGCAACCATCTTCCTGGAGCGCGATCTGGCGCTGATCGAAATCAACCCGCTGGTGATCACTAAGCAGGGCGATCTGATCTGCCTCGATGGCAAACTGGGCGCTGATGGCAACGCGCTGTTCCGTCAGGCTGACCTGCGCGAAATGCGCGACCAGTCTCAGGAAGATCCACGTGAAGCGCAGGCTGCACAGTGGGAACTGAACTACGTGGCACTCGATGGCAACATCGGCTGCATGGTTAACGGTGCGGGCCTGGCAATGGGCACCATGGACATCGTTAAGCTGCACGGCGGCGAGCCGGCAAACTTCCTGGATGTGGGCGGCGGCGCAACCAAAGAGCGCGTGACTGAAGCATTCAAAATTATTCTCTCCGATGACAACGTGAAAGCCGTTCTGGTTAACATCTTCGGCGGTATCGTACGTTGCGACCTGATCGCTGACGGTATCATCGGCGCGGTAGAAGAAGTGGGCGTGAACGTCCCGGTTGTCGTTCGTCTGGAAGGTAACAACGCTGAACTCGGCGCGAAAAAACTGGCTGACAGCGGCCTGAATATTATTGCAGCGAAAAGTCTGACGGATGCAGCTCAGCAGGTTGTTGCCGCAGTGGAGGGGAAATAATGTCCGTTTTAATTAATAAAGATACCAAGGTTATCTGCCAGGGCTTCACCGGTAGCCAGGGTTCATTCCACTCTGAGCAGGCGATTGCCTACGGTACGCAGATGGTTGGCGGCGTAACGCCAGGTAAAGGCGGCACCACTCATCTGGGCCTGCCGGTGTTCAACACCGTTCGTGAAGCGGTAGAAGCGACTGGCGCAACTGCCACCGTGATCTACGTTCCGGCACCGTTCTGCAAAGACTCCATCCTGGAAGCGATCGACGCAGGCATCAAACTGATTATCACCATCACCGAAGGTATCCCGACCCTGGATATGCTCACCGTGAAGGTGAAGCTGGACGAAGCGGGCGTGCGCATGATCGGGCCAAACTGCCCGGGCGTGATCACCCCAGGCGAATGCAAAATCGGTATCATGCCGGGTCACATTCACAAGCCAGGTAAAGTGGGCATTGTCTCTCGTTCCGGTACCCTGACCTATGAAGCGGTTAAGCAGACCACCGACTACGGTTTCGGCCAGTCCACCTGCGTGGGCATCGGCGGCGACCCGATCCCGGGCTCTAACTTCATCGACATCCTGAAGCTGTTCCAGGAAGACCCGCAGACTGAAGCGATTGTGATGATCGGTGAAATCGGCGGTAGCGCAGAAGAAGAAGCGGCTGCTTACATTAAAGATCACGTGACTAAGCCAGTTGTTGGCTACATCGCGGGTGTGACCGCGCCGAAAGGCAAGCGTATGGGCCATGCAGGCGCCATCATCGCGGGCGGCAAAGGCACTGCGGATGAGAAATTCGCTGCGCTGGAAGCCGCTGGCGTGAAAACCGTGCGCAGCCTGGCTGACATCGGTGAAGCACTGAAATCCATCATTAAGTAAATCCTCTCTGCTCCCCGTGCGGGGAGCTTTGACATAATAAATGTCCGTTTCGACATGGTTGGCCATCGCAAGATGGCCTTTTTTTTGCGCGACAGTGTTTACGTGTGGAGACAGAGGCGGGCAGGGCGGATGAAAGTTAAGCAAACGGGCGTGAAAACATTTTTGGTTCGACGGGATGAAACAAATTAGCAACACATGGGTGTTAAATTATAGATTGTTAAAAGTAAAATATTTGTGATAATAATTTTTGATAAAATTCCTGCGGAAAATTACTGTGAACCATCTGACATTAGTAGTACAGGCTTATTAAAAAAATGCTTCGCTGCCTGCGTTAATTTAAATCACCTTTATTTATAATCCCCGCTTTATTTGATAACCATCAAGCGAATATTAAAACATATCATTAACATCATTTTCATTGCATTTACCACGCGTAAACACCCTTAACACGTTCAGGCATTATTGATTTATATCAATATTTAATACCTGGAAAAGAGCGTCAAAAGGCGCTAAATTGTTCCCGATCAAATTGGTCGAAAAGTGGTAATTTTGCTAAATATTGATCGCTGTCGTAAATCGTAAAAGACTTCCATTAAAAACCTGTTTATTGTAAGGGTTTTGCAGCGTAATATATTTGCGGGATCAATTTCAGTTTTTATTAACGCATCTGTAACCTTTCATCATCGCTTTTTTCCTCCTGCGAGGATTAAGTAACGAAGAAAGGGGGCTGATAATTTTTGGGGCATGTGTGTGGATCCTTCTCTAACGGGATTCACTCTCGGAGTCTTCATGCGATGAGCAAGGAGTCATAATGTTAGACGTAGTCGAACTGTCGCGCTTACAGTTTGCCTTGACCGCGATGTACCACTTCCTGTTTGTGCCGCTGACGCTCGGTATGGCGTTCCTGTTGGCCATCATGGAAACGGTTTACGTCCTCTCCGGCAAACAGATTTATAAAGATATGACCAAGTTCTGGGGCAAGTTGTTTGGTATCAACTTTGCTCTGGGCGTGGCAACCGGCCTGACCATGGAGTTCCAGTTCGGGACTAACTGGTCTTATTATTCCCACTATGTCGGGGATATCTTCGGGGCGCCGCTGGCCATTGAAGGTCTGATGGCCTTCTTCCTCGAATCTACCTTTGTAGGTCTGTTCTTCTTTGGTTGGGATCGTCTGGGTAAAGTCCAGCATATGTGCGTAACCTGGTTGGTGGCCCTGGGCTCTAACCTGTCCGCACTGTGGATCCTGGTCGCCAACGGCTGGATGCAGAACCCTATCGCCTCTGATTTCAACTTCGAAACCATGCGTATGGAGATGGTCAGCTTCTCCGAGCTGGTGCTGAACCCGGTCGCGCAGGTGAAATTCGTTCACACTGTGGCCTCCGGCTATGTCTGCGGCGCGATGTTCGTGCTGGGCATCAGCGCCTACTACATGCTGCGTGGTCGTGACTTCGCCTTTGCTAAGCGCTCTTTCGCCATCGCGGCGAGCTTCGGTATGGCGGCTATCCTCTCCGTTATCGTGCTGGGTGATGAATCCGGTTACGAAATGGGCGACGTGCAGAAAACCAAACTGGCAGCGATCGAAGCAGAATGGGAAACCCAGCCTGCCCCGGCCGCCTTTACCCTCTTTGGTATCCCCGATCAAGATGCGCAGGAAAACCACTTTGCTATTCAGATCCCTTATGCGCTGGGCATCATTGCCACCCGCTCTGTGGATACGCCGGTTATCGGTCTGAAAGATCTGATGGTGCAGCATGAAGAGCGTATCCGTAACGGGATGAAAGCCTACTCGCTGCTGGAAGAACTGCGTTCCGGAACCAGCGATCAGTCTGTTCGCGACCAGTTTAACGACGTGAAAAAAGACCTTGGCTATGGCCTGCTGCTGAAACGCTATACCCCGAACGTCTCTGACGCGACGGAAGAGCAGATCCAGATGGCGACCAAAGACTCGATTCCGCGCGTGGCGCCGCTCTACTTCGCCTTCCGTATCATGGTGGGTTGTGGTGTGCTGATGCTGCTGATTATCGCCGCCTCCTTCTGGTCGGTCATTCGTAACCGTATCGGTGAGAAGAAATGGCTGCTGCGCACCGCATTGTATGCGATTCCGCTGCCGTGGATTGCCATTGAATCCGGCTGGTTTGTTGCGGAGTATGGCCGTCAGCCGTGGGCTATCGGTGAGGTACTGCCAACTGCGGTGGCGAACTCCTCTCTGACCGCAGGCGATCTGATTTTCTCCATGTTGCTGATTTGCGGCCTCTACACCCTGTTCCTGGTGGCTGAACTGTTCCTGATGTTCAAGTTTGCGCGCCTTGGCCCAAGCAGCCTGAAAACCGGTCGCTACCATTATGAGCAGTCCACCGTTGCTTCTCAGCCTCACTACGAGCAGTCCACCGTGACTACTCAGCCGGCACGGTAAGACAGGAGTCATCAAATGATCGATTATGAAGTATTGCGTTTTATCTGGTGGCTGCTGGTCGGGATCTTACTGATTGGTTTTGCGGTCACTGACGGTTTCGACATGGGGGTGGGCATGCTCACTCGCTTCCTCGGTCGTAATGATACCGAGCGTCGAATTATGATTAACTCCATCGCCCCGCACTGGGACGGTAACCAGGTGTGGCTCATCACCGCAGGCGGCGCACTGTTCGCTGCCTGGCCGATGGTCTACGCAGCTGCGTTCTCCGGCTTCTATGTGGCGATGATTCTGGTGCTGGCATCCTTGTTCTTCCGTCCGGTCGGTTTTGATTACCGCTCGAAGATTGAAGACACCCGCTGGCGTAACCTGTGGGACTGGGGCATCTTCATCGGTAGCTTCGTGCCGCCGCTGGTCATCGGCGTGGCGTTCGGCAACCTGCTGCAGGGCGTGCCGTTCCACCTCGATGAATATATGCGCCTCTACTACACCGGTAACTTCTTCCAGCTGCTGAATCCGTTTGGTCTGCTGGCAGGGGTCGTCAGCGTGGCGATGATCATCACCCAGGGGGCAACCTACCTGCAGATGCGTACCGTGGGCGAGCTGCACCTGCGCTCCCGCGCCGTCTCGCAGATGGCGGCTCTCGTGACGCTGGTTGGCTTTGCGCTGGCAGGTCTATGGGTGATGTTTGGTATCGACGGTTATGTTGTGACCACTGCGATTGACCATACCGCGCCGTCGAACCCGCTGACCAAAGAGGTGGCTCGCGAGGCTGGCGCCTGGCTGGTGAACTTCAATAACACACCGATCCTGTGGGCGATTCCGGCACTGGGCGTCGCGCTGCCGGTGCTGACCATCCTGACCTCCCGCGCGGAGAAAGGGGCACTGGCGTTTGTCTTCTCTTCACTGACGCTGGCGTGCATCATTCTGACAGCCGGTATCGCGATGTTCCCGTTCGTGATGCCATCCAGCACGATGATGAATGCAAGCCTGACGATGTGGGATGCAACCTCCAGCCAGATGACCCTTAATCTGATGACGTTTGTGGCTGCCGTGTTCGTACCGATTATTCTGGCTTACACCGCCTGGTGTTACTGGAAAATGTTCGGTCGTATCACGAAAGAACATATCGAAAGCAACACCCACTCTCTGTATTAAGGAAGGAGCTGAATATGTGGTATTTCGCATGGATTTTAGGAACGCTTCTTGCCTGTGCATTTGGTGTGATTACCGCACTGGCGCTTGAGCACGTTGAAGCGACCAAAGCCGGTGAAGAAAAACACTGATGATCACGTATCTCTACGCGATCATGGATAAGCGCCCGTTAAGGGCGCTTTCCTTAGTGATGGCCTTACTGCTGGCGGGCTGTATTTTCTGGGATCCGTCGCGCTTCGCGGCGAAGACCAGCGAGCTTGAGATCTGGCACGGTTTTCTCATTATGTGGGCGGTATGCGCAGGCGTGATCCACGGGGTGGGATTTCGTCCGAAAGCCGTACACTGGCAGGGCATTTTTTGCCCGCTGATTGCTGATGTGATCCTGCTGTTGGGCCTGTTTTTCTTTTTCAACTGAATAAGAACTATCCGTTAATATTATGGGCTTACCCGGGCCCATAAAAATTTACTCTCTGTTTACTTTCCCCCATTCCAAACCACCATTCCCGCGCGTATAGTAGCGAAGTTTAAAAGCTCTAACCTTTTTTGCATTACCGGGATGTAAAGTGAATACAACGCTATTTCGATGGCCGGTTCGGGTCTACTATGAAGACACGGATGCCGGTGGTGTGGTTTACCACGCCAGCTACGTTGCCTTTTATGAACGAGCACGCACTGAAATGCTGCGCCATCATCACTTTAGCCAGCAGGTTCTGTTGGCGGAGCGAGTTGCCTTCGTGGTACGCAAGATGACGCTGGAGTATTTTGCGCCTGCCAGACTCGACGATATGCTCGAAGTCCAAACAGAAATAACATCAATGCGCGGAACCTCACTGGTTTTCACGCAGCGGATCGTCAATGCAGAGAACACGGTACTGAACGAAGCTGAAGTCCTGATTGTCTGTGTTGATCCACTCATCATGAAGCCTCGTGCGCTTCCTAAGTCTATTGTCGCGGAGTTTAAGCAGTGACTGACATGAATATCCTTGATTTGTTCCTGAAGGCAAGCCTTCTGGTTAAACTTATCATGTTGATTTTGATTGGTTTTTCAATCGCATCCTGGGCTATCATCATTCAGAGAACCCGTATCCTCAATGCGGCAGGCCGCGAAGCGGAAGCCTTTGAAGACAAGTTCTGGTCTGGTATCGAACTTTCCCGTTTGTATCAGGAAAGCCAGGGCCGTCGTGAAAACCTCTCCGGCTCCGAGCAAATCTTCTATAGCGGATTTAAAGAGTTTGCCCGTTTGCACCGCGCCAATAACCATGCGCCGGAAGCGGTGGTTGAGGGGGCATCCCGTGCGATGCGTATCTCAATGAACCGTGAACTGGAAACGCTGGAAACGCATATTCCTTTCCTGGGTACCGTGGGTTCCATCAGTCCCTATATCGGGCTGTTTGGTACGGTCTGGGGGATCATGCACGCCTTTATCGCCCTGGGTGCGGTAAAACAGGCGACGCTGCAAATGGTTGCACCAGGTATCGCTGAAGCGCTGATCGCGACTGCTATTGGTCTGTTCGCGGCGATTCCAGCGGTTATGGCGTATAACCGTCTGAACCAGCGCGTGAACAAACTGGAACTGAACTACGACAACTTTATGGAAGAGTTCACTGCGATTCTGCACCGCCAGGCGTTTACCAGCACCGAGAGCAACAAGGGGTAAACCATGGCCAGACAGCGTGGACGGGGTCGTCGCGAACTGAAGTCCGAAATCAACATTGTACCGCTGCTGGACGTGCTGCTGGTGCTGCTGCTGATCTTTATGGCGACAGCACCCATCATCACCCAGAGCGTGGAGGTTGATCTGCCGGATGCGACAGAATCTCAGGCTGTAAGTACCAATGACGATCCGCCGGTCATCATTGAGGTATCCGGAGTAGGGCAGTACAGCGTGGTGGTGGAAAAAGATCGTATGGATCAGCTGCCGCCGGAGCAGGTCATTGCGGAAGCGCAACGACGCCTGCAGTCCAATCCGAAAACGGTCTTCTTAATCGGTGGTGCGAAAGACGTGCCTTACGATGAAATAATTAAAGCGCTGAACCTGTTGCATAGCGCGGGCGTTAAGTCAGTCGGCTTGATGACGCAGCCTATTTGATTATCTGCGTACACAACAGAGTTTTTGGGAACCCATAGTGTCAAAGGCAACCGAACAAAACGATAAGCTTAAACGGGCGATAATTATCTCGGCGGTGCTGCATGTGATTCTTTTTGCAGGACTGATCTGGAGTTCGTTCGATGAGCATCTGGATGCCGCTGCCGGAGGTGGTGGAGGTTCTTCCATCGATGCCGTCATGGTCGATCCCGGCGCGGTCGTTCAGAACTATAACCGTCAGCAACAGCAGCAGGCGAGTGCAAAACGTGCTGAAGAGCAGCGTGAAAAGCAGGCGCAACAGCAGGCGGAGGAGCTGCGTGAAAAGCAGGCCGCCGAGCAGGAACGTCTGAAGCAGCTTGAGAAAGAACGTTTGCAGGCGCAGGAAGCAGCGAAAGAGCAGGCGGAGCAGCAAAAACAGGCTGAAGCCGCCGCGAAAAAAGCGCAGGAGCAGCAGAAGCAGGCGGAAGAGGCGGCAGCCAAAGCCAAAGCCGCAGCGGAAGCGAAAGCGAAGGCAGATGCTCAGGCAAAAGAAGCTGCTGAAGCCGCCGCAGCCGCAGCGAAAAAAGCTGCAGCCGATGCCCAGAAACAGGCTGAAGCCGAAGCCGCAAAAGCAGCGGCTGACGCGAAGAAAAAGGCAGAGGCGGAAGCGGCTAAGAAAGCCGCTGCCGACGCACAGAAAAAAGCCGAAGCAGAAGCTGCTAAACAAGCCGCCCAGGAAGCCGAGAAAAAAGCGGCTGCTGCAGAAAAAGCCGCGGCAGCTGAAAAGGCTGCTGCTGAAAAAGCGGCTGCTGAGAAGAAAGCGGCTGCCGCAGAAAAAGCCGCAGCCGAGAAGAAAGCCGCAGCAGAAAAAGCTGCTGCAGAAAAGAAAGCGGCTGCCGATAAAGCTGCTGCTGACAAAGCTGCTGCAGAAAAGAAAGCGGCTGCCGATAAAGCTGCTGCTGACAAAGCTGCCGCCGCGAAAGCCGCTGCCGCTAAGAAAGCCGCAGCAGAAAAAGCGGCCGCATCGGACGTTGACGACCTGTTCGGTGACTTAAGCTCAGGTAAGAATGCGCCGAAAGGCACCAACAGCGGTAGCGCAGGTGGCACTTCTCCTGCTAAAGGAAGTAAGCCAGGGCAAGGCGGTGCATCTCAGGCTGAGATTGCGTCGTATATTGCACAGGTACAGGCCGCCATTCGTGGGCATCTGTACGACTGGGATAGCTATCGCGGAAAAACCTGTACGCTTCGGGTGAATCTGGCCGCGGACGGAACCATCCTCAATGTGAAAAAAGAGGGGGGTGACGAGGCCTTCTGTCAGCAGATGTTATCTGCAACCAGCAGGATGACGAAGTTCCCGAAACCGCCTTCACAGGCTGTGTATGAAACGTTCAAAAATGCACCGCTGGACTTCAAGCCTTAAGTTTTAATTTCCCTGTGCAAACGGGGAAAAACAGGCCAGGTTTAGTCTTAGCGTTCTGGTAGTTTTGTTTATTTGGGTTTGTTAACATTCTGCTAAATTATGCGGGTAAGGTTACCCGGATATGGGAGATATGATGAAGCAGGCATTACGTGTTGCAATGAGTTTCTTAATGCTGTGGGCAGCGGTGCTGCACGCAGAAGTGCGTATCGAGATCACCCAGGGGGTGGATTCGGCACGTCCAATTGGTGTGGTTCCGTTCCAGTGGAAAGGGCCTGGTGCGGCGCCTGAAGATGCAGGCGGCGTCGTGGCAGCTGACCTGCGCAACAGCGGTAAATTCAACCCGTTAGACCGTTCGCGCCTGCCTCAGCAGCCGGGTAACGCGCAGGAAGTTCAGCCTGCGGCGTGGTCTGCACTGGGAATTGATGCCGTGGTTGTCGGTCAGGTTACCCCTAACCCGGATGGTTCATACAACGTTGCCTGGCAGCTGGTGGATACCGGTGGCGCACCGGGTACCGTGCTGGCTCAGAACTCTTACAAGGTCACTAAACAGTACCTACGCTATGCGGCCCATACGGCAAGTGATGAAGTGTTTGAGAAGCTGACCAGCATCAAAGGCGCTTTCCGCACCCGTATCGCTTACGTTGTACAGACCAACGGCGGTCAGTTCCCGTATGAGCTGCGCGTCTCTGACTACGATGGCTACAACCAGTTCACCGTTCACCGTTCACCACAGCCGCTGATGTCTCCGGCCTGGTCGCCGGATGGTTCTAAGCTGGCCTACGTGACCTTCGAAAGCGGTCGTTCGGCGCTGGTTATCCAGACGCTGTCTAACGGCGCGGTACGTCAGGTTGCCTCTTTCCCACGTCACAACGGCGCACCAGCATTCTCGCCTGACGGTTCTAAACTGGCGTTTGCCCTGTCTAAAACCGGTAGCCTGAACCTGTACGTGATGGATATCGCCTCCGGCCAGATCCGTCAGGTAACTGATGGTCGCAGCAACAACACCGAACCAACCTGGTTCCCGGACAGCCAGAACCTGGCCTTTACCTCTGACCAGGCGGGTCGTCCACAGGTCTATAAAGTTAATATTAATGGCGGTGCACCGCAGCGTATCACCTGGGAAGGTTCTCAGAACCAGGACGCCGACGTGAGCGCTGATGGTAAGTTTATGGTAATGGTCAGCTCGGCCGGTGGTCAGCAGCACATTGCTAAACAAGATCTGGGCGGGGGCGGCGTACAAGTTCTGTCGTCGACTTTCCTGGATGAAACGCCAAGTCTGGCACCTAACGGCACTATGGTTATCTACAGCTCTTCTCAGGGGATGGGATCCGTGCTGAATCTGGTTTCTACCGATGGGCGTTTCAAAGCGCGTATTCCGGCAACTGATGGACAGGTAAAATCACCTGCCTGGTCGCCGTACCTGTAATAATAATTAATTGAATAATATAGGAATCATAGAAATGCAACTGAACAAAGTGCTGAAAGGGCTGATGATCGCTCTGCCTGTTATGGCAATCGCAGCGTGTTCTTCTAACAAGAACGCCAGCAACGACCAGAGCGGCGAAGGCATGATGGGTGCCGGCACCGGTATGGACGCAAACGGCAACGGCAATATGTCTTCTGAAGAGCAGGCGCGTCTTCAGATGCAACAGCTGCAGCAGAACAACATTGTTTACTTCGATCTGGACAAGTTCGACATCCGTTCTGACTTCGCTGCGATGCTGGATGCGCACGCTAACTTCCTGCGTAGCAACCCGTCTTACAAAGTCACCGTAGAAGGTCACGCGGACGAACGTGGTACTCCTGAGTACAACATCTCTCTGGGTGAGCGTCGTGCTAACGCCGTTAAAATGTACCTGCAGGGTAAAGGCGTTTCTGCTGACCAGATCTCCATCGTTTCTTACGGTAAAGAAAAACCTGCAGTACTGGGCCACGACGAAGCGGCTTACTCCAAAAACCGTCGTGCCGTACTGGTTTACTAAGAGAATTGCATGAGCAGTAACTTCAGACATCATCTGTTGAGTCTGTCGTTACTGGTTGGTATAGCGGCCCCCTGGGCCGCTTTTGCTCAGGCACCAATCAGTAGTGTCGGCTCAGGCTCGGTAGAAGACCGGGTCACCCAACTCGAGCGTATTTCTAATGCTCACAGCCAGCTTTTAACCCAACTTCAGCAGCAGCTCTCTGACAACCAAACCGATATTGACTCACTGCGCGGACAGATCCAGGAAAGCCAGTATCAGCTCAATCAGGTTGTGGAGCGTCAGAAGCAGATCCTGTTGCAGATTGATAACCTGAATAATGGCGGCGCAGCAGCGCAATCGGCAGCAGGGGATCAGGGTGCTGCGGCAACGCCTCAGGCTGACACATCAGCCTCGACCGCTGCGCCTGTGCAGAGCGGTGATGCGAATACTGATTACAATGCGGCAATTGCCCTGGTGCAGGATAACTCGCGCCAGGACGAGGCGATGGCGGCGTTTCAGAACTTCGTGAAGAAATACCCGGATTCGACTTATCAGCCAAACGCAAATTACTGGCTGGGACAGTTGAATTACAACAAGGGTAAAAAAGACGATGCGGCATTCTATTTTGCCTCAGTCGTTAAAAATTACCCGAAATCACCGAAAGCTCCTGACGCGATGTATAAGGTCGGTGTGATCATGCAGGACAAAGGCGACACCGCAAAAGCGAAAGCCGTTTTCCAGCAGGTAGTCACAAAGTTCCCGGGCACCGAAGGGGCAAAACAAGCGCAAAAACGCCTTGCTGCGATGGGATGATTGCCGCATGACCAGAAATCGCTTTATTTCTGGTCTTGCCGCATAATTCGTAAGCAGTTAAGTGATATTCATCAAAATTTTAGTTGCGCAGAATTCTTAAATCAGTAATATATGCCGCCGTTGCCAAGGGATATCAAACACCCCAGAAGCAGCCGAAATAGTGGGTCGTTAGCTCAGTTGGTAGAGCAGTTGACTTTTAATCAATTGGTCGCAGGTTCGAATCCTGCACGACCCACCACTACTTAAATAGAAAGCAGTAGGTTAGCGTGAAGGATAACGTTGCGTCAGCAACGGCCCGTAGGGCGAGGCGAAGCCGAGTCATCCTGCACGACCCACCACTAACTAAGTAGTAAGTAGTATCCAGCGTAGTATCGGGTGATTAGCTCAGCTGGGAGAGCACCTCCCTTACAAGGAGGGGGTCGGCGGTTCGATCCCGTCATCACCCACCACTCGGGTCGTTAGCTCAGTTGGTAGAGCAGTTGACTTTTAATCAATTGGTCGCAGGTTCGAATCCTGCACGACCCACCAATTTTACTATCTTACTCAGATAGTAAACGTGAAGGATAACGTTGCGTCAGCAACGGCCCGTAGGGCGAGGCGAAGCCGAGTCATCCTGCACGACCCACCACTTACTGGTGGTACCGAGTAATAATCTTCGAAGTCAGCACCCGAAGGGGTCGTTAGCTCAGTTGGTAGAGCAGTTGACTTTTAATCAATTGGTCGCAGGTTCGAATCCTGCACGACCCACCACTTCGAAGAAAAGCAGTACATCCCGCAAGGGGTCGTTAGCTCAGTTGGTAGAGCAGTTGACTTTTAATCAATTGGTCGCAGGTTCGAATCCTGCACGACCCACCAATTTTACTTTCTGACTCAGAGAGTAAACGTGAAGGATAACGTTGCATCAGCAACGGCCCGAAGGGCGAGGCGAAGCCGAGTCATCCTGCACGACCCACCAATGTAAAAAGGCGCCCTAAAGGCGCCTTTTTGCTATCTGTTATTCCAGAATCCAAAATGCGAGGGTTTACGTAGGTCGGGTAAGCGAAGCGCCACCCGACAAATGCTGCCCGCACGCTTTTGGTGTGACTTTCCCTCTCAGATTCGCTATCTTGTTTAGTATATAAAACACAATTGCCATTACTTTGGTTTCCGCCAAAAAATAACGGCAAACTTGTTAAGCCAGTAAAACGAGAAGCCAAAATGAGTGTGATGTTTGATCCAGAAGCCGCTATCTATCCTTTCCCACCAAAGCCTGCCCCGCTGAGCCTGGACGAAAAGCAGTTTTACCGTGAGAAAATTAAGCATCTGCTCAAAGAGCGTGATGCGGTCATGGTGGCCCATTACTATACCGATCCTGAAATTCAGCAGCTTGCAGAAGAGACGGGCGGTTGTATCTCGGACTCGCTGGAGATGGCGCGCTTTGGTGCTAAGCATCCTGCTTCGACGTTGCTGGTGGCCGGGGTGCGTTTTATGGGCGAGACGGCCAAAATCCTCAGCCCGGAAAAAACGATACTGATGCCGACCCTCAATGCGGAGTGCTCGCTGGATTTAGGCTGCCCCATCGACGAATTCACCGCCTTCTGTGATGCCCACCCTGACAGAACGGTCGTCGTCTATGCCAATACCTCTGCGGCGGTTAAAGCGCGTGCCGACTGGGTTGTCACCTCCAGTATCGCCGTTGAACTGATCGAGCATCTCGACAGCCTGGGCGAGAAGATTATCTGGGCACCGGACAGACATCTTGGCAATTACGTCCAGAAACAGACCGGAGCGGATATTCTCTGCTGGCAGGGCGCCTGTATCGTCCATGATGAATTCAAAACGCAGGCGCTGGCGCGCATGAAGGGGCTCTACCCGGATGCGGCCATTCTGGTTCACCCGGAATCCCCGCAGGCGATCGTTGATATGGCGGATGCCGTCGGCTCAACCAGCCAGCTGATCGCTGCCGCGAAGACGCTGCCGCATCGCCAGTTGATTGTGGCGACCGATCGCGGCATCTTCTACAAAATGCAGCAGGCGGTGCCAGAGAAAGAGCTGCTGGAAGCACCGACCGCAGGCGAGGGGGCAACCTGTCGCAGCTGCGCGCACTGTCCGTGGATGGCCATGAACGGGCTCAAAGCGATTGCAGACGGTCTGGAGACGGGCGGAGCCGCCCATGAAATCCATGTTGATGCCGCGCTGCGAGAGGGGGCGTTAATTCCGCTTAACCGAATGCTGGATTTTGCGGCTACACTACGTCCTTAAACCACGTAAACGTAACGCTCAGGGGAAAAGATGGATTTTTTTAGCACGCAAAACATTCTGGTACATATACCGATTGGCGCTGGCGGCTATGACTTGTCATGGATTGAAGCGGTCGGGACAATTGCAGGTCTGCTCTGTATCTGGCTTGCCAGTCTGGAGAAGATCGTCAACTACGCGTTTGGCCTGGTGAACGTTACGCTGTTCGCCATCATCTTCTTCCAGATCCAGCTGTATGCCAGCCTGCTGCTGCAGCTGTTCTTCTTTGGGGCCAATATCTACGGCTGGTACGCCTGGTCCCGGCAGAACAGCCAGCAGGAGGCGGAACTGCAGATCCGCTGGCTACCGTTGCCGAAGGCCATCGGCTGGCTGGCTGCCTGCGTGGTAGCCATTGGCCTGATGACGGTCTATATCGACCCGGTGTTCGCTTTCCTGACCCGCGTAGCGGTCTCGGTGATGAATACCCTGGGGCTGAACGTCACCATGCCGGAGCTGCAGCCTGACGCCTTCCCGTTCTGGGATTCATGCATGATGGTTCTGTCGATTGCCGCCATGATCCTGATGACCCGTAAGTATGTCGAAAACTGGCTGCTGTGGGTGATTATCAACGTGATAAGCGTGGCGATCTTTGCCCTGCAGGGCGTCTACGCCATGTCGCTGGAGTATATGATCCTCACCTTCATCGCCCTGAACGGCAGCAGGATGTGGATTAACAGCGCGCGTGAACGGGGTTCACACGCGCTGGCACGTTAATGGTGGTGATGATGGGCGTGACCGGACGGGATCTCGTTGAGGTGGCAGTCCGGTCCGTTACAGGGGGTGTATTCCATCTGAATGGTGCTGTGCGCAATGGCGTAATGGTGCTCCAGAAAGTGCTGAATACGCCCCAGTAACGCATCATGATCGTGAGGCGGGATAACCTGAACATGCAGGGTCATCAGCGGTTTTTCTCCCACCATCCAGACGTGTACATGATGCACATCGCGCACTTCAGGAAGGGAGCGCGTTAAGTTGCGCTTCAGCGCCGGGATATCCAGCGTCGCCGGCGCCCCTTCCAGCAGCTCATTGACGCTCTCCTGTAGAAGCCGCCAGGCACTGCGTAACACCAGGCACGAGACTAGAATCGACAATATCGGGTCGATGGGCGTCCAGCCGGTCCAGAGGATCACCAGCGCCGCAACGATGGCTCCCACCGATCCCAGAAGATCCCCCAGCACATGCAGCGCCGCTGCCCGCACGTTGAGATTCTTTTCTCCACTGCCGCGATGCAAAATCCAGAACGCCAGGATATTGGCGATAAGCCCGGCAACGGCTACCACCATCATGGTGACACCCGCGACAGGCTGCGGATGGCGGAAACGCTGGAAGGCTTCCCAGACGATTAAAATCGTGATCAAGACCAGCGCGATGGCGTTGACGAAGGCGGCGAGGGTAGTGAGACGTAGCCAGCCAAAGGTGCGTCCGTGGCTCGGCGGGCGCCGGGCGAATATCACCGCCAGTAGCGCAAACAGCAGCGCAGCGGCGTCCGTGAACATATGACCCGCATCGGCCAGCAGCGCCAGCGAGCCAGAAACTAACCCGCCGATCACCTCAATGATCATAAAGGTGGCGGTGACGCCGAACGCCAGCGTTAAGCGTTTAGCATTTTCATCCTGTGAAGAAGGGGCGTGCGAGTGGGAGTGCGCCATGAATACTGTCCCGGTAAATTATTATTTTAAGTGTAGAGTTTTTAACATTTTGCACAAAAAATAAAGGAGAGCCGTAGCTCTCCTTCATCATAACCGCATTACCGTCAATTACTGAGTAGTGCCGTCAGTCTTTTGTTCTTGTGGGGTTCTTTCGGTATCAACTTTGCCGGATTGATCCGGACATTTACCGTCTTTACACATCGAATTCCTGTGCTGATCATCCTTGGACATGCCGTCGTTACTCATCTTACTTGGGTCGTCATTACCCATGACGGAGTTAGTGCCGCCAGTGGTTGAACTGTTGCCGGTACCATTGGTCACCCCGGTGCCGCTGGAGTTCGTTCCATCTGAATTGAGCATGGAACCCGTGCCAGTCCCCGTACCAGTACCTGTTGTGCCTGTACCTGTTGTGCCGGTGGTGCCGGTTGTACCAGAACCGGTGTTAATCTGGCTGTTGCCGGTGTTATTTGGAGCAATATTCTGGCGTGCGTCAGGCGCAACGGCCCCTGCATCAGCGGCGGCATTCGCCTGGCCATTATTGGTGTTAGAGCCGGCGGCGCTATCAGCAGCCAGTGCCGCACCGCTCGCCATCGTGAGCGAAGCTGTCAGGAAAAGGGTTGCGAGTTTAGTCATTTTCATCATGCTGCTCCTGTTCTGGTCGTTATGTTCTGGATAACTTCTTTCCACAGTGCATATGCGAAATCGATATACTGCTCAGTGGTTAAAGATGCCATGATCCCTACTTAGGTCAGTATGGAATCGCGATAAAATTTATAAATGCAGTGCATACAGTTAAAAAGTTTAGGGTGTATCTCGTTTTTCGCTACTTTGTTGCGTTTTTTAAGCGAATTCCAGGATTTATCTGTGCGTAGTGTAAAAGTGAGTTTACACTTCCTGACTGACAAGATAGATTGGAGGGATTGCATTCATTTATAAAAGTATGGCAACGCTGGAACGAACATGAATTATCAGAATGACGATTTACGCATTAAAGAGATCAACGAGTTATTACCCCCTGTAGCGCTCCTTGAGAAGTTTCCCGCCACCGAAAACGCCGCCAATACCGTTTCTCATGCCCGTAAAGCGATCCACAAGATCCTGAAAGGTAATGACGATCGTCTTCTGGTGGTTATCGGTCCATGTTCCATTCACGATCCTGCGGCGGCAAAAGAGTATGCGGCGCGACTGCTGACCCTGCGCGAAGCGCTGAAGGATGAGCTGGAAATCGTCATGCGCGTCTACTTTGAAAAGCCGCGCACCACCGTAGGCTGGAAAGGGCTGATTAACGATCCGCATATGGATGGCAGCTTCCAGATCAACGACGGTCTGCGCATCGCCCGTAAGCTGCTGCTGGACATCAACGACAGCGGTCTGCCTGCGGCGGGTGAGTTCCTCGATATGATCACCCCACAATATCTCGCAGACCTGATGAGCTGGGGCGCCATTGGCGCGCGTACCACCGAGTCTCAGGTTCACCGCGAGCTGGCGTCAGGGCTCTCCTGCCCGGTTGGTTTTAAAAATGGCACCGATGGCACCATCAAAGTGGCGATTGACGCCATTAACGCTGCCGGGGCGCCGCACTGCTTCCTCTCCGTCACCAAGTGGGGTCACTCCGCGATTGTGAACACCAGCGGGAACGGCGACTGCCATATCATTCTGCGCGGCGGCAAAGAGCCTAACTACAGCGCGGCGCACGTCGCCGAAGTGAAGGCGGGCCTGGAAAAAGCCGGTCTGGCGGCGCAGGTGATGATCGACTTCAGCCATGCTAACTCCAGCAAGCAGTTCAAAAAGCAGATGGATGTGGGCACCGATGTCTGCCAGCAGATTGCCGGCGGTGAAAAGGCGATTATCGGGGTGATGATTGAAAGCCACCTGGTGGAAGGCAATCAGAATCTGGAAGGCAGCGAGCCGCTGGTCTACGGTAAGAGCGTCACCGATGCCTGCATTGGCTGGGACGATACCGAAACGGTACTGCGCCAGCTGGCGAATGCGGTGAAAGCCCGTCGCGGCTAAAAAAAATGCCGGATTCGCATCCGGCATTCAGAACGCAGAGCCCGGTCATCGCGACCGGGCTTTTTTATTACTTGGCTTTACCCTGGTTCGCAACGGCCGCCGCTTTAGCCGCGATCTCGTCAGCGTTACCCAGATAATAGTGCTTGATTGGTTTGAAGTTTTCGTCGAACTCGTACACCAGCGGCACGCCGGTCGGGATGTTCAGCTCGAGGATCTCGTCTTCACCCATGTTGTCCAGGTATTTCACCAGCGCGCGCAGGGAGTTACCGTGCGCAGCGATGATCACGCGCTCACCGCTTTTCAGGCGTGGCAGAATGGTTTCGTTCCAGTAAGGAACAACGCGATCGATGGTCAGCGCCAGGCTTTCGGTGGTTGGCAGCTCAGCGTCAGTCAGGGATGCGTAACGCGGATCGTGGCCCGGGTAACGCTCGTCATCTTTGGTCAGCTCTGGTGGGGTGACCGCGAAGCCGCGACGCCACTGTTTAACCTGCTCGTCACCGTATTTCTCTGCGGTTTCGGCTTTGTTCAGACCCTGCAGCGCACCGTAGTGACGCTCGTTCAGCTTCCAGGACTTCTCAACCGGCAGCCAGGCCTGATCCAGTTCGTCCAGCACGTTCCACAGGGTATGGATGGCACGTTTCAGCACGGAGGTATAAGCAAAATCGAAGCTGAAGCCTTCGTCTTTCAGCAGTTTGCCCGCTGCTTTCGCTTCGCCAACACCTTTTTCAGACAGGTCAACATCATACCAACCGGTAAAGCGGTTTTCGTTGTTCCACTGGCTTTCGCCATGACGTACCAGAACCAGCTTAGTTACAGCCATATTTTACTCCTCCAGAACAAGCATTATTTGAATGATAACAATTCTCATTATATTGCTGCGGCTGAGCCGCGGGCAACGCTTAACCCTAACCATAGCGAAAATAGTGTCGCAGTGTAAGATGCTTGTGAATGAGGGGTTGTGATTTTGTCCGTAACTGGCGCTATTTTCAGCAAGATGGATAAAAAAAGCCCTCCGGCAGGAGGGCTCGTTTTTATTGCGCAATAAAGTGATATTCGGTAACGCTGATGTACTCTTCGCCCGGGCGCAGTATGCAGTCAGGCTGCGGCCATTCCCCATGATTCGGGCTATCGGGTAAGAACTCGCTCTCCAGCGCCAGACCCTGCCAGGCCCGGTATTCTCCATCTTCGCGCGCCGGGGTACCCTCGAGGAAGTTACCAGAATAGAATTGCAGGGCAGGGGCGGTGGTATAGACCGTCATCTGCAGCTTTTCATCGGCAGACCAGAGATGCGCCGCGGGCTGGCTCAGATCGCCCTGGGCATCAAGGAGGAAAGCATGATCGTAACCGTTCACCTTGCGCTGGTGGTCATCCGCCAGGAAATCCTGGGCGATAGCTTTGGTAGTGCGGAAATCAAAGCTGGTACCCGCCACCGCTTTTAATCCTTCATGGGGGATCCCCATTTCATCGACCGGCAGATAGCGCTGGGCCAGCAGTTGCAGCCTGTGGTTACGCACGTCGCTGCAGTCGCCGTCGAGGTTGAAGTAAGCGTGGTTGGTCAGATTGACCGGGCAAGGTTTATCCACGGTGGCGCGGTAGGTAATGGCGATCCGGTTGTCCTCCGTTAAGCGATAATGGACGCTCGTCGAACAGTTGCCAGGGTAGCCCTGGTCGCCATCCGGGGAGTCGAGGGCCAACAGCGCTTCGCCATCGTTCTGCTGCACAATGCGCCAGCGGCACTTGTCAAATCCATCCGGGCCGCCGTGGAGCTGGTTTTCGCCCTGGCTTGGCAGCAGGTCATAGCGCACGCCGTCCAGTTCAAAGCGGCTTTTGGCGATACGGTTGGCATAACGGCCTACCGAGGCGCCCAGGAAGGCCGTTTGCTCCACATACTGCTCAGGTGACGCACAGCCGAGCAGGGTTTCGCGGACGCTGCCGTCGGTCATCGGGACGCGGGCGGAGAGCAGCGTCGCACCCCAGTCCATCAGCGTGACGACCATCCCTGCTTCGTTGCGCAGGGTGATCAGGCGATACGGCAGGCCGTCAGGGGCGAGAACAGGTGTTTCGTTTAGCACTGGCCAGCTCCTTGTGATGCATTACAAACATAGAAAGTCTCTTTGATACCGGTTTTGGCTTCATACTGTTGTTCCACGGCTTGCTGAACAACCGGCACCAGTTCCTCCGGTACCAGCGCTACCACGCAGCCGCCGAAGCCGCCGCCGGTCATACGCACGCCGCCTTGATCGCCAATGGCGGATTTCACAATCTCAACCAGGGTGTCGATCTGTGGAACGGTGATTTCGAAGTCATCGCGCATGGAAGCATGGGACTCGGCCATCAGCTCACCCATCCGTTGCAGATCGCCTTTCTCCAGCGCAGCCGCTGCTTCTACGGTACGGGCGTTTTCGGTCAGGACGTGACGAACGCGTTTTGCCACTACCGGGTCCAGCTCGTGGGCCACTTTATTGAACTCGGTGAGCGAGACATCACGCAGTGCAGACTGCTGGAAGAAGCGCGCGCCAGTTTCACACTGTTCGCGACGGGTGTTGTACTCGCTGCCCACCAGGGTGCGTTTGAAATTACTGTTGATGATGATCACCGCCGCGCCTTTCGGCAGGCTGACCGCTTTGGTGCCCAGCGAGCGGCAGTCGATCAGTAACGCGTGGCCTTTTTTGCCCAGCGCCGAGATCAGCTGATCCATGATGCCGCAGTTACAGCCGACGAACTGGTTCTCTGCTTCCTGGCCGTTAAGGGCGATCTGCGCGCCATCCAGCGGCAGGTGATAAAGCTGCTGGAAGACGGTGCCGACAGCCACTTCCAGCGAGGCAGAGGAGCTCAGGCCCGCACCTTGTGGGACGTTGCCGCTGATCACCAGATCCGCGCCGCCAAACTCCTTGTTACGTTTTTGCAGATGCTTCACCACGCCGCGGACGTAGTTAGACCACTGCTGGCTGTCATGGGCAACAATCGGCTCATCCAGCGAAAATTCATCGATCTGGTTGTCATAATCCGCTGCCATCACGCGCACTTTGCGGTCGTCGCGTTTCGCGCAGCTGATCACCGTCTGGTAATCAATGGCGCAGGGCAGGACAAAACCGTCGTTGTAGTCGGTATGTTCGCCGATGAGGTTAACGCGGCCTGGCGCCTGGATTGCGTGCGTGGCGGGATAACCAAATTTTTCAGCAAACAGGGCGTGGGTTTTATCTTTCAGACTCATTGTTATTCTCCGGATTCGCGAAAATGGACATCACTCACTGCACGCAGACGCTCTGCGGCCTGCTCCGCCGTCAGGTCACGCTGGGTTTCTGCCAGCATCTCATAGCCGACCATAAACTTACGTACGGTGGCGGAGCGCAGCAGCGGCGGATAGAAGTGGGCGTGCAGCTGCCAGTGTTGATTCTCTTCGCCATTAAACGGTGCGCCGTGCCAGCCCATGGAATAGGGGAAGGAGCACTGGAACAGGTTGTCATAGCGGCTGGTCAGTTTTTTCAGCGCCAGCGCCAGATCGCTGCGCTGGGCGTCGCTCAGATCGGTTAACCGCAGAACGTGGGCTTTCGGCAGCAGCAGGGTCTCGAATGGCCATGCCGCCCAGTATGGCACCACCGCTAACCAGTGTTCGGTTTCCACGACGGTGCGGCTGCCATCAGCCAGCTCGCGCTGGACATAGTCCAGCAGCATGGACGACTGCTGCTCAGCGTAATAGGCTTTTTGCAGGCGATCTTCCCGCTCCACTTCGTTAGGCATAAAGCTGTTGGCCCACACCTGGCCGTGGGGATGGGGATTCGAGCAGCCCATCGCCGCGCCTTTGTTCTCGAAGACCTGCACCCAGGGATAGGTTTGTCCCAGTTCGGCGGTCTGCTCCTGCCAGGTTTTCACCACTTCGGTCAGCGCTTCTACGCTCAGCTCCGGCAGGGTTTTGCTGTGATCCGGCGAGAAACAGATTACCCGGCTGGTGCCGCGCGCGCTTTCGCAGCGCAGCAGCGGATCGTCACTCTGCGGGGCGTCCGGCGTGTCGGTCATCAGGGCGGCAAAGTCATTGGTAAAGACGAAGGTGCCTTTGTAGTCCGGGTTGATATCGCCGGTGACGCGAGTATTTCCCGGACAGAGGAAGCAGTCCGGATCGTGCTGGGGCAGTGTCTCGCTGGACGGTGTCTCCTGCGCGCCCTGCCAGGGGCGTTTGGCGCGATGCGGAGAGACCAGGATCCACTGCCCGGTTAATGGATTAAAACGACGATGCGGGTGATCGACGGGGTTAAATTGGGTCATGACAGGTCCTTAGTCCGGATAGCCTTGTGGGTGGCGAGACTGCCAGCGCCAGGTATCCTGTGCCATTTCGTCAAGCGTGCGGGAGACACGCCAGTTAAGCTCTTTATCCGCCTTCGATGCATCGGCCCAGTAGGCAGGCAGATCGCCGTCGCGACGCGGGGCGAAGTGGTAGCTCACCGGTTTGCCGCAGGCGGCGCTGAAGGCATTCACCACATCCAGCACGCTGCTGCCGACGCCCGCACCGAGGTTGTAAATGTGAACGCCCGGTTTATTGGCCAGCTGCTGCATGGCGGCGACGTGGCCGTCGGCGAGATCCATCACGTGAATGTAGTCGCGAACGCCGGTGCCGTCTGGGGTAGGGTAGTCGTTGCCGAAGACCGCCAGCGAGTCACGACGGCCTACCGCAACCTGGGCAATATAGGGCATCAGGTTATTAGGAATGCCCTGCGGATCTTCACCCATGTCGCCGGATGGGTGTGCGCCCACCGGGTTGAAATAACGCAGCAGGGCGATGCTCCACTCCGGCTGTGCTTTTTGCAGGTCGGTCAGGATCTGTTCCACCATCAGCTTGCTCTTGCCGTACGGGCTTTGCGGCGTACCGGTCGGGAAGCTTTCAACATAAGGGATTTGCGGCTGGTCGCCGTAGACGGTGGCGGAAGAACTGAAGATCAGGTTTTTGACGCCCGCCGCGCGCATGGCAGAGACCAGGCGCAGCGTGCCGTTGACGTTGTTGTCGTAATATTCCAGCGGCTTCGCCACGGATTCGCCCACCGCTTTCAGGCCAGCAAAGTGAATCACCGTATCAATGGCGTGATCGTGCAGGATCTCAGTCATCAGCGCTTCGTTACGAATATCGCCTTCGACAAAAGCAGGCTGTTTACCGGCCAGGCGCTCCATAACCGGCAGCACGCTGCGTTTACTGTTGCACAGGTTATCAAGGATGATGACGTCATGGCCATTTTGCAGCAGTTGCACACAGGTATGACTTCCTATGTAACCGCTACCACCTGTTACCAGAACTCGCATATTTCGCTCCATTAGGCTTATGGTATGAGATAATCCTAGCATAACAGAGAGCAGGAAAGTGTGACATGGGATAAAATAGTGGAATCGTTTACACTGCACAAAACGCAGCTGCTCTCCGGCTAAAAAAGGATTGTAGATCAAAGCGCTTGGGGTGGGATGTTGCAGGTTGTCCGAAAAAGAGCGGGGGCGTGGCCCCCGTCAGGATGTCAGATGCGGCCAACCTGGTAGCGATAGCCGTCGCCGTTGGCGACAAATTCCAGGCGGTGGGTGATACAGGCGGGTGCGTCTTCGGCATGGTGAGAAACAAACAGCAGCTGCGTTTCACCTTCGCTAATCAGGACATCGACAAAACGGCGAATAAGCTGGCGGTTAAGGGGATCCAGCCCCTGTAGCGGCTCGTCGAGGATCAGCAGCGTCGGGTGTTTCACCAGCGCGCGCACGATGAGTGCCAGCCGCTGCTGGCCCCACGACAGGCTGCTGAACGGGGCATCCGCAACCCGGTTATCCATCCCCAGAATATTCAGCCACTGCTGCGCCAGCTTGTGCTGCCGGTCAGACACCGCCTGATAAATCCCGATGGAGTCGAAATAACCGGACAGGATGACGTTGCGCACCGTGGTACTGACGCGGTAATCGAGGTGCAGGCTGCTGCTGACGTAGCCAATATGTTTTTTGATATCCCAGATGGTTTCGCCGCTGCCGCGACGGCGGCCAAAGAGGGTGAGATCGTTGCTGTAGCCCTGGGGGTGATCCCCGGTAATGAGGCTAAGCAGGGTCGATTTCCCGGCGCCATTAGGGCCGACAATCTGCCAGTGCTCGCCGGGATTTACCGTCCAGCTTAACTGGTTGAGGATCGGACGATCGTTATAGGAGACCACGCCGTTATTCAGCACAATCCGCGCCTCGCCCTCCGGCAAACCGTGACGCGCAGATGGCGCATCCGGTTCGGGCAGGGTAATGCCGTTCAGTTTTTCACTGTGCGCCAGTTGGGCAATCAGCGCCTGCTTCAGCAGAGCCGCTTTTTCGCCCACCGCCGTCAGGGTGCAGTCGGCCAGCACCCCCGCGTGCTGGACAAAATCGGGGATCTCGTCAAAACGGTTCAGGACCAGCACCAGGGTATAGCCCTGCTGATTAAGCGAGGCCAGCAGATCCGCCAGCTGGCTGCGGGATTGCACGTCGAGGCCGTCAAAAGGTTCATCCAGGATCAGCAGGTCGGGGTCGGCCATCAGGGCCTGGCACAGCAATGTTTTGCGGGTTTCACCGGTAGAAAGATACTTGAAACGTCTCTCCAGCAGGTAAGTGATGCCGAACTGTTCCGCCAGCTGGCGGCAACGGACGTCGTCTTTGATCTCGTCCTGAATGATTTCAGCGGCGGTTCGGCCAGTATCATCTTCATCGGGGCTGAGCATATCGGTGTTGTTACGCTGCCACTCGTCGCTGACCAGTTTCTGCAGTTGCTCGAAGGAGAGGCGGGTCACGCGGGTGAAACTGCTCTGGCGTTCGCCCTTCAGCAGCGTCAGCTCGCCAGCCAGGGCGCGGGCGAGGGCAGATTTGCCGCTGCCGTTACTGCCCACAAAAGCCCAGCTTTCACCACCATTCAACGTAAAATCAGCGAGGGTGAGCGTGCGCGTGTCGCTAAGACGAAACGTGCCTTGCGAAATTTGCAATGATGACATGATTTATCCCATTTTTTGCAGCAATAAGCATCAGGGATAACCCACTGTCGGCACACATGTCAATGCGCTTAGCACAACGTGGCGATAATCACCCGGTCGGCATTAAAATATGCGGTCGCCTCAGCACCTTCTTCTAAATCCTGGCTCTGGGCCGCAGGCACGGTGGCGCAGAGCGTCTGGCCGTCGGGCAGGGTCATCAGCACTTCACACTGCTCGTCGCCACGGTCGATATGGTTGATAACTCCCTGTAGCTGGTTATCCGCCTGTTTTGCCGTTTCCCTGTCCAGCGTGATGTTGACCCATGGCGCTTTCAACAGCACCAGCACCTCTTTGCCCTCATCCAGCCCCAGCCGCTTGCCGCTCTGGGCCGTAATGGCAACTTTCAGGCGGGTGGTGCCGTCGGCGAGTAAAATATCGACATGCTGCTGGACCTGGTCATCATCGCGGGCGGTGACCGTGCCAAACCATTGGTTGCGGGCGCTGGTTTGCAAAGAGAAACGCGAGATGGCGCCGAGCAGGCTGTCCAGCGGCAGGGCGTCGTCATCGCTTAAAACATCAAAGGCCTTTTGCTGGATCTGCGCCAGCAGGTCATAGAGCTGGATCAGCCGCTGCCCGTAGCGCGTCAGGATGGCACCGCCGCCGCCTTTGCCGCCGGTGGCGCGATCGACCAGGGTCTGTTCGCTCAGCGTGTTCATCTCGTTGATAGCATCCCACGCGCTTTTATAGCTAATGCCAGCGTTTTTTGCCCCCTGGCTGATGGAGCCGGTTTGCTCAATTTGCTTGAGCAGGGCAATGCGGCGGGGATCGGCGAACAGTTTTTGCGAAAGACGTAGGGTGAGGAGAATTTCGGCCTGCATAACAATGTCCTGGCAAAAGGGTTATTGTGACGTAATTCGTTACCGGCGCAAACTGTACCGCACAAAAGGGGATGTAATTCTCGCTTTTCCGGTTAGAATAAGGCAATTCACATTGTCTGGAGAAAGCCATGTTAGAGTTGCTGAAAAGTCTGGTATTCGCCGTGATCATGGTACCAGTGGTGATGGCTATCATCCTCGGTGCCATCTACGGCCTGGGTGAGGTGTTCAACATCTTTTCCAATGTCGGCCACAGAAAACAGCCGAAAAAACAGCATTAATTCCCTTTAAAAACGCCCGGTTCCGCCGGGCGTTTTGCTCTCAAGTTTCCCCCTTCCTCGCCGATACTATTTTCAGGACAAAATTGATCTACTCCCCGATCGGTACGATTTAACGCTGGGCAAACCTGACGGTTATCGTTATATTTCAATTTATATAACGGTCTTTGCAGGAGCTTTAAATGAAACGTACATGGTCAGGATTGGTTACCGGCGTGACGCTGACACTCACGCTGGCCGGCCAGGCGCTAGCAGACGAAGGCAAGATCACCGTCTTTGCCGCCGCATCACTGACGAACGCAATGCAGGATATTGCCGCGGTGTATAAAAAAGAGACAAACGTCGACGTGGTGTCGTCATTTGCCTCTTCGTCCACTCTGGCGCGACAGATTGAAGCAGGCGCCCCTGCCGACCTCTTTATCTCGGCCGATCAGAAGTGGATGGATTACGCCGTCGATAAAAAAGCGGTTGATGCGGCGAGCCGTGTCACCCTGCTCGGCAACAGCCTGGTTGTGGTGGCGCCGAAAGCCAGCGCCCAGGGCGAGGTGGCTATCAACAAGGAGACGCCCTGGAGCAGCCTGCTGAAAGGGGGGCGTCTGGCGGTGGGCGATCCGGAACACGTTCCGGCAGGCATTTACGCTAAAGAGGCGCTGCAAAAACTGGGTGCCTGGGAGACGCTGGCTCCTGAACTGGCGCCTGCGGAAGATGTGCGTGGCGCACTGGCGCTGGTGGCGCGCAATGAAGCGCCGCTTGGGATCGTCTACGGTTCCGATGCGGTTGCTGAAAAAGGGGTGAAAGTGGTGGGTACGTTCCCTGAAGACTCGCATAAGAAAGTGGAATATCCTGTGGCCATCATTGATGGACATAAAAACGCAACCGTCAGCGCCTTTTACGATTATCTGAAGGGGCCGCAGGCGTCTGCCATCTTTAAACGTTACGGATTTACGACGCACGAATGATATTGACCGATCCCGAATGGCAGGCCGTGCTGCTGAGCCTGAAAGTCTCTTCCCTCGCGGTTGCATTGAGTTTGCCCTTTGGGGTCTTTTTCGCCTGGTTACTGGTTCGCTGTCAGTTTCCGGGCAAAGCACTCCTCGACAGTATTTTGCACCTGCCTCTGGTGCTACCGCCGGTGGTGGTAGGGTATCTGCTGCTGATTGCCATGGGGCGGCGCGGTTTTATCGGCGAGCGCCTGTATGAGTGGTTTGGCATTAGCTTTGCCTTCAGCTGGCGCGGCGCCGTGCTGGCGGCGGCGGTGATGTCATTCCCGCTGATGGTACGGGCGATCCGCCTGGCGCTGGAAGGGGTCGATCTTAAACTTGAACAGGCGGCCCGTACCCTCGGGGCCGGGCGCTGGCGCGTCTTTTTCACCATTACGCTTCCCCTGACGCTGCCGGGCATTATTGTCGGCACGGTGCTGGCATTTGCCCGCTCGCTGGGGGAGTTTGGCGCCACCATCACTTTTGTTTCCAACATTCCGGGCGAAACACGCACTCTCCCGTCGGCCATGTATACCCTGATCCAGACCCCGGGTGGCGAGGGGGCTGCGGTGCGGTTGTGCCTGATCTCCATTGTGCTGGCGCTGGTGTCGCTGCTGGTGTCGGAGTGGCTGGCGCGCATCAGCCGTGAACGGATGGGGAAATAATCATGCTGGAACTCAATTTTACCCAGACGCTGGGCGATCACTGCCTGACCCTCAACGAAACCCTGCCAGCCAGCGGCATTACCGCCATTTTTGGCGTCTCCGGCGCGGGCAAAACGTCGCTAATCAACGCGATAAGCGGGCTGACGCGACCTCAGACGGGGCGGATCGTACTCAACGATCGGGTGCTGAACGATGCCGAAAAGCGTATTTTTCTCGCGCCAGAAAAGCGCCGGATTGGTTATGTCTTCCAGGACGCCAGGCTGTTTCCCCATTACAAAGTACTGGGCAACCTGCGTTACGGCATGGCGAAAAGCATGGCCGGGCAGTTCGATAAGCTGGTGGCTTTGCTGGGCATTGAGCACCTGCTTGACCGGCTGCCGTCGTCGCTGTCGGGCGGCGAAAAGCAGCGCGTGGCGATAGGCCGGGCGCTGCTTACTGCCCCGGAACTGCTGCTGCTGGACGAACCGCTGGCCTCCCTCGATATCCCCCGTAAGCGCGAGCTGCTGCCTTATCTGCAGCGCCTGGCCCGCGAAATCAACATCCCGATGCTCTATGTGAGCCATTCGCTGGATGAGATCCTGCATCTGGCCGATAAGGTACTGGTGCTGGAAAATGGCAGCGTGAAAGCGTTCGGTAATCTGGAAGAGGTGTGGGGGAGCAGCGTAATGCATCCCTGGCTGCCGCAGGAGCAGCAAA
>NZ_JBBCPK010000033.1:0-45646 GCF_037150775.1 Leclercia sp. M50 | reverse complement strand
GTTTTTCAGCACAGGCTGGGTTAGCGCTTTACGCGAAGACTTCGTGTCGTAGTGCCACTTCTCTTTCCCGGTGCCCGGATCCAGCGCAATCAGGCGATCGAAAGGGGTACCGATATAGAGCGTCTCGTTAGCAAAAATGGGTGTTGCTGACCAGACGGTTGCGGGGGTGTCGCCTTTACCATCCGACACATCGCCGGTATGGAACTCCCAGATTTTGGTCAATTTACCGACGTTCTCCGCCGTGATCTGGGTCAACGGGCTGTATTTCTGCGCGTTAAGCTGTCCGTGGAAGCTGTCCCAGGTGGCGGCAGAGGGCACCAGCGGGGTCGCTGGTTGCTCAGCCGAAGCCACTTTTTGTCCCTCACTCTGCCCGGTAGAGGCTTCATCGGTGGTTTTGGTGGTTCCCGGCGCCTGCTGATCCGCTGCATCCACGTTGAGCTCTTCTTGCGTTCCCTGAGAGGCCTCAGTGGCTTTATCCTGCGCCTGCACAGAGAGTGGCGCGATCAGCAGCGCCAGCGCCGTCATGCTGACTTTCATAAAGGGGTAGTGTTTATCGTTATACACGGGTGGGACTCCTCAGGCTCTGACGCGGGTATTGTGGTGAACGGGCTTGCTGCTCAGCATAATCAGACCAATCAGGCCGACCACCATCGCTACAGTAATGATGTACTGGTGCAGCAGCGCGGCGGCGAACCCAATACCAATGAGTACCACGAGGGTGACGATAATCAGAAAGATACGCGCCCCACGACCAGATGCGGCACGTAACATCAAGGTCAGTACCGCCAGTACCGCGCTGGCAATGGCGACGCCCAGCGCACCGATGGTATCGGTAACGCCGGTAAGAGGCGTCAGCCAGGCGTATAACGCCACCGCGACGCCAATGACCGCTGCCAGCAGCAGCAATACCGTGCCAGCGCGGGAGGATTGAGAATGTAACATACCAGGAACTCCCCCTATCAAAACAAAAATTAACTAATAATTCAGGCTCGTGGATTTATGCGGCTGCGACTTGCATGGGCAATAGCGAGAAACTCAGGCAGTAAGAAAAACAGCGGCATAGATCACTAAACGTAACTGAGTATAGAAGAAGGATTTTAAAGGGGGCGTGCAAACACGGCATAGCCGCGTAGTTGGGCATAAAAAATGCCGCCTGAGGAGGCGGCATAATGATGTTAACGAACCAGATGCAGGAAGTGCAGATGCTTTTCGTACTGGTCGAGAATATCGTTGATCAGCTGCTCCTGGTTCCAGCTCATCACGTCGTAATTCTGTCCCCCTTCTTTGAGGTAGACTTCCGCACGATAGTATCGGTGTTGCTCCGCCTGCTGTTCGTCGTTGTCTATCGCCGACAGGGCAAAGGTCGGAGAGTTATAGCCCCGCAGCCTCACCTCATAGAGGAAGTTCAGTTCGTTGCCTAAGTCCACCTCAAGACGAATACGATCGTCTGAGGCATCGCTGATTCGGCTCACCGTGCCCTGCTTGCTCAACTCCTCCTGCACGAGGATCATCGCCGGTTTGATGACCTCATCCATAAAGCGTTTCACCAGCGATCGTTTTGGCAGATAGGCAATATTGCGTAAACGACGCTGCCACGGAATAGGATTGCGGGCCGCGGTCGGCGCAATGGTCGCCATGCTCAGGCTCTCGCGTTTGGTTAAATCCCGACGCAGCGCTTTGAGCAGCCCGTAGATGGAAATCAGCAGGATGATGGAAAACGGTAACGCGCTGGCGATGGTAACGGTTTGCAGCGCGCTTAACCCCCCCGCGAGCAGCAGCGCAATCGCCACCACGCCCATCAGCGCGGCCCAGAAAATGCGCTGCCAGACGGGAGTATTGGCCTCGCCGCCGGATGCCAGCGTATCCACCACCATCGCCCCGGAGTCGGCCGAGGTGACAAAGAAGACGATGACCATCGCCATGGCGATAAACGACAGCACAGACGAGAACGGGAAGTGCTCAAGGAAGTTGAAGAGCGCCAGCGCAACGTCCTGCTGCACCGTATCCGCCAGATCGGTTGCCCCCTCGCGCATGATGAGATTGATCGCGCTGTTGCCGAAGACGGTCATCCACATCAGCGTGAAGCCCGCGGGAACAAAGAGCACCCCGGTGACGAATTCACGGATGGTTCTGCCGCGGGAGACGCGGGCGATAAACATCCCGACAAACGGTGACCAGGAGAGCCACCAGCCCCAGTAGAGCAGCGTCCAGCCACCCAGCCAGTCGCTGGATTTTGGCTCGTAGGCGTAAAGATTGAACGTCTTACTCACCAGCTCGGAGAGATAGCCGCCGGTGTTTTCCACGAAGGATTTCAGCAGCAACACGGTTGGCCCCAGGCACAGTACCAGCGCCAGCAGCAGTAACGCCAGCCCAAGGTTAAGCTCGGACAGGATACGAATGCCTTTATCCAGCCCGGAGACCACGGAAATTGTCGCGAGCCCGGTGATGACCACGATCAGGATAACCTGCACCGTTTCGTTGATGGGCACCCCGAAGAGATGATTGAGCCCGGCGTTCACCTGCAGCACGCCATAACCCAGCGAGGTCGCCACCCCAAAAACGGTACCGATAACGGCAAAAATATCAACGGCATGGCCTATCGGACCATGAATTTTGTCGCCAATAATGGGATAAAGCGCCGAGCGCAACGTCAGAGGCAGGCCGTGCCGGTAGCTGAAAAAGGCCAGGATTAGCGCCACAATGGCGTAGATAGCCCATGCATGAAGCCCCCAGTGGAAGAAGGTCAGCCGCATCGCCTCTTTCGCGGCGGTGACGGTCTCGGGCGTACCTACCGGTGGAGAGAGATAGTGCATAACCGGCTCGGCCACGCCGAAGAACATCAGGCCGATCCCCATACCCGCTGAAAAGAGCATGGCAAACCAGGAGTGATAGCTGAAATCGGGCTGGGCATGATCGGGGCCAAGTTTGATATCGCCGTAGCGCGACAACCCCAGGAAGGTCACGCTGAGTAAGATCAGCGCGACCGCCAGGATGTAGAACCAGCTGGCGTTGGTGAATATCTGCTGCTGCAGCAGTTTAAAATTTTTGTCGGCTACGTCAGGAAAAATCGCTGCAAAAGCAACGAGAAGGAAAATTAACAAAGCAGATGTATAGAATACCGCTTTGTTAATCTTGCTTTCAGACTTCTGGGGGGTGGTGTTATTTTCACTCATATTTTATCTATTCCATTAATCCGGATGTGAGGAATCACCTCTTTGAGGTTAGCAAATTTACGCTGCTTATGCAGGTGCTGATGGCATTGTCATCGGGTTATATCCTTGTGTTTACTGGGTTTAATTTATTGAGATCGGGTTTTTAGTTGACTGACATAATGTCATCGGACAGGTAAAACGACAAAAGAAAAAGCCCCGCGATATTGCTATCGCAGGGCTTATCTAATCTGGCGGAAGCGCAGAGATTCGAACTCTGGAACCCTTTCGGGTCGCCGGTTTTCAAGACCGGTGCCTTCAACCGCTCGGCCACACTTCCAGAATGAGGCGAACTATAAACAGCTCCTTGCGCCCTGTAAAGCGTGCCCGCGATCGTTCGCCTGAAAAATAGTCAAAATGCGGTTAATCGGTTGAATAGCCAACATCCTGACCATTTTATCAGCACAAAATCACGCGCTGACTGCTCAGTGTTTTTTGATATACATATCTTTGGTGAAGTAGTACCCCAGCTTATCCGGCGTAAATCCGCCCACCCACGGCTTCACCAGATGGGTGCGCACGTAGTGATAGACCGGAATAGCCGGGACATCCCGCGCCAGCAGATCTTCGGCCTGCTGGTAAAATGCCCCGCGCTCGGCGGTGGTTTTCGCCTTCGCGGCATTAGCCAGCGCCTCGTCATAGGCGGCATTGCTGTACTGGGTGGTGTTCTGACTGTCACCGGTACGGAAGTTATTCAGGAAAGTCGCCGCATCGTCGAAATCGGCGATCCAGGCGTAGCGTACCGCGTCAAAATTGTGGGTATGCATAGTATCCAGCATCGTTTTCCACTCCTGGTTTTGCAGCTTCGCCTCCACGCCGAGGTTTTTCTTCCACATCGAGCTGACGGCAATGGCAATCCGCTGGTGTGACTCAGAGGTGTTATACAGGAGATTAAAGCTGAGCGGGTGGCCGTCGTTAAAGCCTGCGTCGTTCAGCAGTTTTTTCGCTTCGGCGATGCGTTTATCCATAGGCCAGCTGGCGTAATCCGGATTTTTCAGTTTCACCCCGCCGATATCCGGCTGGCTAATCACCCAGGCCGGACGCTGCCCCTGCCCCAGCACCTTCCCGGCAATAATCTCTTTATCCAGCGCCAGGTTCAGCGCCTTGCGCACGCGCGGATCGTTAAACGGCGGCCGGGAGGTATTGAACTGGTAGTAGTAGGTTGCCAGCTGCGGGGAAACATCCACCTCTTTGCCCAGCGTTTTTTGCAGCTGCGCGAACTGGTTGATAGGCAGCGTATAAGCGATATCGATTTCACCCGCCCTGTAGCGGTTCACGTCGGCGGCTTCGGAGGTGATGGGCAGATAAGTCACCTTGTTGATCACCGTATGGGCATTGTCCCAGTAGCGCGGGTTGCGCTCGGCGACGATCCGCTCGTTGACCACCCACTGCTTGAGGGTATAGGCCCCGCTGCCAACAAAGTGCTCCGGCCTGGACCATTTCTCGCCGTAGCGACCAATCAGGACCTTATCCACCGGCACCAGAGACGGGTGCGCCAGCATGGCAAGAAATGCCGCGTTGGGCTGATCCAGCGTCACTTCCAGGGTGGTGTCGTTCAGCGCCTTCACCCCCAGGGTATCAGGGGCTTTTTTCCCCTCGGCGATATCGGTGGCGTTGACCATATGCATGTTGCCTGGGAAGCTGGCATACGGCGAGACGGTTTTGGGGTCCACCAGCCGCTGCCAGCTCCAGACTACGTCCTGGGCTGTAATCGCTGTACCGTCACTCCAGGTAATCCCTGGACGGAGATGGAAGGTCCAGACGGTGTTGTCTTTGTTCTCCCATTTCTCGGCCAGCCGCGGCTGGATCTCACCTTGCGGCGAGACGCTCACCAGCCCGTCGAATATATCGCTGATAATATTGAATTCGACATCGCTTTCGACTTTATGCGGATCGAGCGATGCCGGCTCATTGCCATTATTCCTGACCAGTTCCTGCTTCTCTGCCAGCTCTGTTCCTGCCGGTACACTGGCGGCGAACGCCGTTGTGCTTGCGCACAGGATGCCTGCCGTCAGTAAAGAGAGGGTAAATGTTGCTTGTGATGAGGGTTTCATGTCCTTCGCCTTATAGTTTAGTTTTGACGATGCAAAATAACTCTTAGCGCTGGGGCTGGAATAAGGCAATATATTTCAGTGACCTATAAGAGCTTGATCTGATTAATCCTGACAAACCGGGGTTTGTGCTGCATTGAGCGCATTGCGAAACATTTCATGCTACCTCAATACCTAAGATGCTGAGTAAAGATGGGTAAAACCATTTTATAACCGGCGCGTCGTTTTCTATTCTTGCCGTCAATTACATCTGTCATAAGAGAGTGACTCATGGATCGTATTATTAGTTCTTCACGCGACCGCACATCGCTACTCAGCACCCACAAGGTGCTGCGCAATACCTACTTTATGCTCAGCCTGACGCTGGCCTTCTCCGCGCTGACGGCCACCGCCAGCACCGTGCTGATGCTGCCATCGCCGGGGCTGATCCTGACTCTGGTAGGTATGTATGGTCTGATGTTCCTGACCTACAAAACGGCTAACAAGCCGGTAGGTATTTTGTCGGCGTTCGCCTTCACCGGTTTCCTGGGCTACATCCTGGGGCCAATGCTTAACACCTACCTGTCTGCCGGTATGGGCGATCTGATCGGCCTGGCGCTGGGGGGGACAGCACTGGTCTTCTTCTGCTGTTCTGCCTATGTGCTGACCACCCGCAAGGACATGTCTTTCCTTGGCGGTATGCTGATGGCGGGCATCGTCGTAGTGCTGATCGGTATGGTGGCGAACATCTTCCTGCAGCTGCCAGCTCTGCACCTGGCTATCAGCGCCGTGTTCATCCTGATCTCCTCCGGGGCGATCCTGATGGAAACCAGCAACATCATTCATGGCGGTGAGACGAACTACATCCGCGCTACCGTGAGCCTGTATGTATCGCTGTACAACATCTTCGTCAGCCTGTTGAGCATCCTGGGCTTCGCCAGCCGCGATTAACCGACAGTGCTCTATAACCAGCCCCGCTTATGCGGGGCTTTCTTTTTTGGTAAACTGTTGCGGTTTTCGATAATTCCGTGATGATTATGCTGAACTTTAAAGGTAAAGAGATTGAGACCGATAGCGAAGGCTATCTGAAAGAGACCAGCCAGTGGAGCGAAGGGCTGGCGGCGATTATCGCCGAAAAAGAGTCTATTGCCCTGACGCCAGAGCACTGGGAAGTGGTGCGCTTTGTGCGCGACTTCTATCTGGAATTTAACACCTCTCCCGCCATCCGCATGCTGGTGAAAGCGATGGCCAATAAGTATGGCGAGGAGAAAGGCAACAGCCGCTACCTCTATCGTCTGTTCCCGAAAGGCCCGGCAAAACAGGCGACCAAAATCGCCGGTCTGCCTAAGCCCGTGAAGTGCATTTAATAGCGAATACCGAAGTTCACGTATTCCCGGCCGGGTTGATGCGGTTCTGACAGAACCTTTTCAACCCGTGCAATGCGCGGCCCGCCCGCCTTAAGCCAGGCGAGCAGTTTATCGACCTGTTCCGCCTCGCCGCAGGCCACCACTTCGACGCTTCCGTCATCCAGATTACGCGCGTAACCGGTCAGCCCCAGCTCCGTGGCTTCTCGCTGCGTGCTGTAACGAAAGCCCACACCCTGAACCGTGCCGTGAACCCACGCGATGATGCAGACATTTGCCATACTCCCTCCCCTTATCCATGCCTGACCCGAACCCAAAGAATAGCAAATTATGGCTCCAGGTTTAGCGTAGCGTTTTGGGCAAACAGCCGTAATGCTGGCGGAAACGGGCCGTGAAACGCGAGCTGGACAGGTACCCGCACTGCATGGCGATCTCGCCGATGGGCAGGCGGGTCGACTGTAGCTGCGAGAGCGCTACCGCCATGCGTACCTCCTCCACAATCTGGCGAAAACTTTGCGACTCTTCCCGTAAGCGTCGGCGCAAGGTGGGTACGCTTACGGCCAGACGGCTGGCGATCTCCTGCGCGGTCCATGCCTTACCGGGCGACACCATGATGAAATGCCGTACCTGCTCGGTAAGATTGATATTTCTCTCGATAAGCAGCGGCCCTGCTACCCCATCATGCAGCAGCGCCAGCAGGAGCCCGAAGGCCTGATGCTTTTGCAGCTCTTCCGGAAAACCGTGCCGCACCGCATGCAGCAGATTGCTCCACATAAAGGCCAGCCCTTCGCTGAGCGGAGCACACAACGAGTCCGTTCTGGCGCGCGGCCAGGATTGCAGGTAGCGCGTTTTAAACTCGGCGATAATGTCGGGGGATAACAGCAGCAGATCGGAATGAAACAGCTCCTGCGAGGGCTGATTAATGATCTCCATTGGGGTATTCGCCGGAATAATGATTAGCTCATCCGGCGTCGCCACTAAGCGCCGCTCATCCTGAATAATCACCTTGCTGCCGTGTGTAATATGGCAAATGGCCGGGTAAAAAAGCTTTACGTGGTGCAGGCGATGCATTTTGCTGGCATTGACCTCAGCCGCTGTCAGATGATTATGTTGAAAATGAAAATCCTGCACCGGACCACCTTTTATCGTGCGTATGTTGCGGTTAATTGCGCTTTAGCCAGTACATGGCTGTTGAGCATGAAACCGACCAGCGCGCCGCTGGCATTACTGTCGATTGGCAGTTTATCCACATTCAGCGCCCAGACGGTGAACTGATAGGGGTGCGGTTTATCCCCTTCCGGCGGACACGCCCCACCAAAGCCAGCATACCCGAAATCGTTCCGCCCCTGCACCGCCCCTGCGGGTAATTTATCGCTGTTCGTTTTTCCGGCGCCAGCGGGCAGGCTCAGCGTGTGAGCGGGAAGATTGACCAGGGTCCAGTGCCACCAGCCGCTGCCCGTGGGGGCGGCTGGATCGTAGGCCGTGATGGCAAAACTTTTTGTGCCCGCCGGGGGATGCTGCCAGGCCAGCTGTGGCGAGGCATTTCCTCCCTTGCAGCCAAAGCCAGTAAAAACCTGCTGTTGCGTTAAGGGGTGGCCGTCGGCGATATCCTGACTGCTGAGACTAAACGGCAATGCCGCAGACGCAGTAAAACTGATTGTCGCCAGCGTAATGGCGGCGATGGCAATGTGCTTTTTCATTGTGGTTTCCTTTTGCTGAACCGGAAACCTCACTGTAAAGCTCACGACGAATTCATAATGTGCCTGAGCGATTTTAAAATGTGCCGAAACGCTCAATAGTGTCCGCAGATGATTGCCACTGACCATCTGTGCTACTCTACGCGCCATTTCCCTGGAATCGACAGAACAGAAAATTATGAGTGTACGTTTAGTGTTAGCCAAAGGGCGCGAGAAATCATTGCTGCGCCGCCATCCCTGGGTCTTCTCCGGTGCAGTTGCCCGTATGGAAGGCAAAGCCAGCCTCGGTGAAACCATCGATATCGTTGACCACCAGGGTAAATGGTTAGCGCGCGGCGCATACTCGCCTGCGTCCCAGATCCGGGCGCGCGTCTGGACGTTTGATAAAGATGAATCCATCGATATCGACTTCTTTGTCCGTCGCCTGGAGCAGGCGCAGCAGTGGCGCGACTGGCTGGCAAAACGCGACGGGCTGGACAGCTATCGTCTGATCGCCGGTGAATCCGACGGTCTGCCAGGCGTGACCATCGACCGTTTTGGCAATTTCCTGGTGCTGCAGCTGCTAAGCGCGGGGGCGGAGTATCAACGCGCGGCGTTAATCAGCGCGCTGCAGACGCTGTTCCCTGAGTGTGCCATTTACGATCGCAGCGACGTCGCGGTGCGTAAAAAAGAGGGCATGGAACTGACACAGGGTCCGGTAACGGGCGAACTGCCACCTGCCCTGCTGCCTATCGAAGAGCACGGCATGAAACTGCTGGTGGATATTCAGGGCGGCCACAAAACCGGTTACTACCTCGATCAGCGCGACAGCCGTCTGGCAACACGCCAGTACGTTGCCGACAAGCGCGTGCTGAACTGCTTCTCCTATACCGGCGGTTTTGCGGTTTCGGCGCTGATGGGCGGATGTCGTCAGGTGGTGAGCGTGGATACGTCCCAGGAAGCGCTGGACGTGGCGAAGCAGAACGTCGAGCTGAACAAGCTGGATCTCAGTAAAGCCGAGTTTGTGCGCGATGACGTCTTTAAGCTGCTGCGCAAATACCGCGACCAGGGCGAGACGTTTGACGTGATCGTCATGGATCCGCCGAAGTTCGTGGAAAATAAAAACCAGCTGATGGGCGCCTGTCGTGGGTATAAAGACATTAATATGCTCGCTATCCAGCTGCTTAACCCGGGCGGAGTGTTGCTGACCTTCTCCTGTTCCGGCCTGATGACCAACGAATTATTCCAGAAAATTATCGCGGATGCCGCTGTAGATGCTGGTCGTGATGTACAATTTATAGAGCAGTTCCGTCAGGCGGCCGATCATCCGGTGATCGCTACCTATCCGGAAGGGCTGTATCTGAAAGGATTTGCCTGTCGCATCATGTAACTTGAAAAGTGGAATGTTGCCCACATCTATAGTGTAAGTAACATTTCCCGGGAGGTGACTATGAATGCCAGCAAATTCGGTATCGGCCAGCAGGTCCGCCATTCCCTGTTAGGTTATCTGGGTGTGGTCGTGGATATCGACCCGGAATATTCTCTCGACGAGCCGTCAGCGGATGAGCTGGCGGTGAATGCAGAACTCCGCGCCGCGCCCTGGTACCACGTGGTGATGGAAGATGACGATGGCCAGGCCGTGCATACCTATCTTGCCGAAGCCCAGTTAAGTAGCGAACAGCAGGATGAACATCCTGAACAGCCATCGATGGATGAACTGGCGCAAACGATCCGCAAACAGTTGCAGGCGCCGCGCCTGCGTAACTAATGAAAACCCGGTAGCCCACGGCTGACCGGGTTTTTTATTACTTCGCCATCCCGAGACGGGGGATCTCAATGGCCGGGCAGCGATCCATCACCACATTCAGGCCTGCATCCCGTGCCAGCACCGCCGCCTGTTCATTGATTACCCCGAGCTGTAGCCACAACGTTTTCGCCCCGACCGCAATGGCTTCCTGCGCCACCCCCCAGGCCGCTTCAGAGTTGCGGAACACATCCACCATGTCGATTTTTTCCGGTACTTCCGCCAGGGTGCCGTATCCCTGCTGGCCCAGCAATGTTTTACCTGCCACTTTTGGTGATACCGGGATCACGTGATAGCCCTGGTCGAGCAGGTATTTCATCACCCGATAACTCGGGCGATCGGGCTTATCACTCGCCCCTACCAACGCAATAGTTCGGGTGGTGGTAAGGATGTCAGCTATGTTGTTCTCTTTCATTTATCTCCTCCTGGCTCGTTCAAACCGGGTATCAGCGCCGTTAAGTATCTTCTCATCCCATACGTCTGTATGAGGGCAAATTGCCGGACCCTGTCTATATGTTAGTAAATATGATTAACGAAAAATTTTGATACATTATTCAAGACGCATGTCTTTTAAGAGGGCTCTCTATGAAAACCGGCATTGCCTGGAGTCTGTTTGCGCTGCTCATGCCGGTTTGCGTTTTCGCCACAACGCTGCGGCTCTCTACAGACATCGACCTGCTGGTACTTGATGGCAAAAAAGTCTCCAGTTCCCTGCTGCGCGGCGCCGATAGCATAGAGCTCGACAACGGTCCGCATCAGATTGTCTTCCGGGTAGAAAAAACCATTCGCCTTGGCAATCACGAGGAGCGCATCTATATCTCCCCTCCTCTGGTCGCCAGCTTTAACACCCAGCGGATCAGTCAGGTTAATTTTAGCCTTCCGCGGCTGGAAACAGAAAAAGAGTCACAACTTTTTGATAAATCACCGCAAATCGAATTGCTGGATGGTGACGCGACCCCGATTCCGGTCAAGCTGGATATTCTGGCGATCACCAATACGCCGAATGGCGTTAATTACGAGTACGATACCGAGCGCTATAACAAAGCCGGGCAGAGCGCCTCGATACCGCAGTTTTCTACCACCATGGCCGATGACAGCACGCTCTTGTCCGGCGTGTCTGAACTGGATATGCCGCCACCGCAATCCCAGAGCATGACGGAGCAGCGCCTGAAATACTGGTTTGCCCAGGCCGATCCCGAGACCCGAAGCCGTTTCCTGCAATGGGCGAAGCAACAACCCTCGTCCTGAGCCGCATTTTTTATCCCTTTCTCTTGCAGCGTCAGGTGCTTCCAGTAATCTGTAGCCAGTTAACTAACGGATAGAGACTATGGAACTCACAACCCGCACACTGCCGGAACGCAAACATATCGCCCTTGTCGCGCACGATCACTGCAAACAGATGCTGCTCAACTGGGTTCAGCGCCATAAATCCCTGCTGGGACAACATCAGCTTTCGGCCACCGGAACAACCGGCAACCTGATCCATCGTGAGACCGGGCTGCAGGTGAATGCCATGCTGAGCGGCCCTATGGGGGGCGATCAGCAGGTGGGCGCCCAGATTTCGGAAGGAAAGATTGATGTGCTGATCTTCTTCTGGGACCCGCTCAATGCAGTACCGCACGATCCGGACGTAAAAGCCCTGTTGCGTCTGGCAACGGTGTGGAATATTCCGGTCGCCACTAACCTGTCGACGGCGGACTTTATTATCGAATCCCCACAGTTCAACTCGCCGGTGGAGATCCTGATCCCGGATTATCAGCGCTATCTGGCTGAACGTCTGAAGTAAATGCCCGCCCTGCCGGGTGGCGGCTTCGCCTTACCCGGCCTACGGTTTCCGTGCCACCGGCACATCGATGTTTTTCAACATCTCCACAAAGCGTGACGGCTGCTGTTTATTGAACAGCAACCAGACCCGGTGGCGGGCGCGGGTCATCGCCACATATAACAATCGCCGCTCTTCGGCATCGGGAAAGTCTTCAGTCACAGGCAGCAGAGCCTGCTCCATGACCGATTCGCGCGCAGGCGCCGGGAAACCGTCGCTTCCTTCCTGTAACCCCACGACGATGACATAGTCCGCCTGCTGCCCCTTGCTGGCGTGGATGGTCATAAAATCCAGCTGCAACTTTGGCCAGCGGGTCGCGGCTTTCTCCAGGCTGGCGGGCTTGAGATGGTGATAGCGCGCCAGCACCAGAATGCGCTCCTCCGGTCTGGCGTAACCGCTGAGCTTATCCAACAGGGCATCAAGCTGATCGTCTGCCAGCAGCGTGACCGCTTTTTTGTCCCCTGCCGAGAGGCTGTTCAGCGGTTTTGCCAGCTGATGCGGGTTCTGCTGGATAAAGCGGTTGGCAATCTCACCGATCCGGTTATTGAACCGGTAAGTCGTGTCGAGATCGCAGCGATCGCCTTCGCCAAAGTAATGGTGAAACGCGGTAGTCAGCGACAGCTGTGCGCCGCTGAAGCGATAGATCGCCTGCCAGTCGTCCCCCACGGCGAACAGGGTGGTGTGCTTGTTCTGTGCCCGCAGCGCCGCCAGCAGCGCCGCACGCTGAGGGGAGATATCCTGAAACTCATCCACAAGTATGTGTTTCCAGGGGCTGATAAAACGACCTTTCTCCAGAATAACGATCGCCTGATGAATCAGGCCGGAAAAATCAACGGCGTTTTCTGCTTTCAGGGCAGCTTTCCACGCCTTAAGCAGCGGTGCCATCAACTTCACCCGCTTTGAAAACAGCGCCTGCACCTCTTCGGGGGCGCCGGCAATCATCTCTGCCTGAGCGCCACCGTGCATGCGCATCAGGCTTACCCAGCGATCGAGCCGGGGTGCCAGTCGGCGCGCCAGCTTCTCGTTTTGCCAGAAACTGCCCTCCGGCACGTCCCAGTTCAGCTCCTCTTCCAGCCACTGGCGCCAGCCTTTGGCCTGTGCTTTTTTCTCGCTACACTGCTGCTGCCAGGCATCGATAAATAGCTTCTGCCGCGCCGCGGTGTCATTTTCAAGCTCGCTGACCACGGGCACCTTTTTACTCCCCTGCTGAATGATGTGCAGGGCAAGGGAGTGGAAGGTTCGGGCGGTAATGTCGCGGGTATGCAGCCGCGCCTCGATCCGCTCATCCATCTCCTGGGCCGCCTTACGGCCAAAGGCCAGGAGTAAAATCTGATCGGCAGAGGCTTCATTGCGGGTCAGCAGCCAGCCTGCCCTGGCCACCAGCACCGAGGTTTTGCCACTACCGGCACCGGCCAGCACCAGCAGCGACGACTCGCCATTGACCACCGCCCGGGCCTGGGCCGGATTGAGGGGGGAAGACTCAATACCGGCAAAAAAATCGGCGTACTGGCTGAGCATGGCGTCGGTCCACGCCTGATTGTGCGCCAGCCTGCTCTGGTCAATGTCTTCCAGCCAGGCCTGACACTGACGCCAGGCTTCCCGGCAGTTATCAAACTCGTCGAGCCGTGAGACGGACAATGGCAAGGCCTGTAACGCCTGGCGAATTTTTTGCTGCAAACCGAGCGTTTTTTCCCGCGTCAGCCAGCTGTTTTGCTCATTTGTTGCGGCAATGTCATTCAGCGCGTTTTGCAGGACCTGCGCCGCCACCTCACTCATTTCAGCACTCCACTGCTGCCAGAGCGTGTTCAGATGGTGGTGAAAACGCTGGGTTTCCGCCCACTCGGTGCCATGCAGACGGACCACTTTTTCATCGGGCAGAACAAACTCCAGCTCCCCCCAGACCAGGCCGCGTTTGCAGTGAATGGCCAATAGCTGGTTGAAAGGGATGAGATATTCATGACGTTCGCCTGAGACCTTGACCCCGGCGTTGAGCAGAACGACTTTGTCGTACGGATGTTGTGCCAGGCGCTTGCCTAACGATGTTGCTTTCAGTTCCATGTCCAGCCTGATCCACGACGTGAATAATTGCATAACAGTTTAACTGCCAGTTTTCAGGTGCTCCAGCGCAAAAAAACGTTACAATCAGCAGGGCTTCAACATTACGGCAAGAATTGAGGTTTTATGCGTACCGTTCTGAATATTTTGAATTTTGTGCTGGGTGGTTTTGTCACTACCCTCTCCTGGCTGCTGGCGACGCTGGTCAGCGTGGTGCTGATCTTCACCCTGCCGCTGACGCGCTCCTGCTGGGAAATCACCAAACTCTCGCTGGTGCCTTACGGTAACGAAGCGGTTCACGTGGATGAACTGGAGCCTGACAGTAAAAGTACGCTGATGAACACCGGCGGAACGCTGCTCAATATTCTGTGGCTGATCTTTTTCGGCTGGTGGCTGTGTGTGATGCATATTGCGGCGGGGATCGCCCAGTGCCTGACCCTGATTGGCATCCCCGTCGGGATCGCCAATTTCAAAATTGCCGCCATCGCTCTATGGCCGGTCGGACGCCGGGTTGTGCCGGTGGAAGTGGCCCGCGCCGCGCGGGAAGCCAACGCCCGCCGTCGTTTTCCGTAACAAGGACCCTGCGCGCCCATGCTAAGCCCCCTGCTTCGCCGCTACACCCTGAACAGCGCCTGGCTCTACAATGCCCGGATCTTTATTGCCCTGTGTGGCAGCACCGCCCTGCCCTGGTGGCTGGGCGAAGTAAAGCTGACCATCCCGCTGACGCTGGGGGTGGTTGCCGGTGCGCTGGCCGACCTGGACGATCGCCTTACCGGTCGGCTGCGCAATCTGGTTATCACCCTGATCTGCTTTTTTATCGCCTCTGCATCGGTTGAGCTGCTCTTCCCGTGGCCATGGTTTTTCGCGATTGGGCTGACGCTCTCCACCAGCGTCTTTATTCTGCTGGGTGGGCTGGGCCAGCGCTACGCCACCATCGCCTTTGGCGCGCTGCTTATTGCCATCTATACCATGCTGGGGGTGTCGCTGTATGACCAGTGGTATCAACAGCCGGTGCTGCTGTTGCTGGGCGCGGTCTGGTATAACCTGCTGACGCTCGCCGGGCATCTTATTTTTCCCATTCGCCCGTTGCAGGATAATCTGGCCCGCAGCTATGAGCAACTGGCCCACTATCTGGAATTAAAGTCCCGGCTCTTCGATCCGGATATTGAAGATGATGGCCAGGCACCGCTGTACGATCTGGCCCTGGCGAACGGGCAACTGGTGACCACACTAAACCAGACAAAAGCATCGTTACTCACCCGTTTACGCGGCGATCGCGGTCAGCGCGGCACCCGCCGAACCTTACATTATTACTTTGTGGCGCAGGATATCCACGAGCGCGCCAGCTCATCGCATATTCAGTACGCCGATCTGCGCGAAAAGTTTCGCTACAGCGACGTGATGTTCCGCTTCCAGCGTCTGTTGTCCATGCAGTCGCAAGCCTGCCAGCAGCTGTCGCGCTCCATTCTGCTGCGCACCCCTTATCAGCACGATCCGCGATTTGAACGGGCGTTTACCCACCTGGATGCAGCGCTCGACCGCGTTCAGGCCAGCGGCACCTCTGCTGAGCAGATGAAAGCGCTGGGTTTTCTGTTAAATAACTTACGCGCCATAGATGCCCAGCTCGCCACCATCGAATCTGAGCAGGCGCTGGCAACACCCGGTAATGATGTGAATAACCAGCTTGCGGATGACAGCCTGCATGGGTTTAGCGATATCTGGCTGCGTTTAAGTCGTCATTTTTCTCCGGAATCGGCGCTGTTTCGCCATGCGGTGAGGATGTCGCTGGTGCTCTGTATTGGTTATGCTTTTATACAGATAACCGGGCTTAATCACGGCTACTGGATTTTGCTTACCAGCCTCTTTGTCTGTCAGCCCAACTACAACGCCACCCGCCATCGGCTGGCGCTGCGTATTCTCGGCACCCTGGTAGGGGTCGCTGTCGGGTTACCCATCCTTTACTTTGTCCCTTCGCTGGAAGGCCAGCTGATCTTAATTGTGATCACCGGCGTGCTGTTTTTTGCGTTTCGCAATGTGCAATATGCCCACGCCACCATGTTTATCACCCTGCTGGTGCTGCTCTGCTTTAACCTGCTTGGGGAAGGCTTTGAGGTAGCTTTGCCGCGCGTCATTGATACGTTAATTGGCTGCGCCATTGCCTGGGCTGCAGTGAGTTTCATCTGGCCAGACTGGCGGTTCCGTAATCTGCCTCGGGTGCTGGATCAGGCGATGAATGCTAACTGCCGTTATCTTGATGCCATCCTTGAGCAGTATCACCAGGGGCGCGATAACCGTCTGGCGTACCGTATAGCCCGGCGTGACGCCTATAACCGCGACGCGGAGCTGGCTTCTGTGGTGTCGAATATGTCCACGGAGCCGCGGGCAACCGCAGAAACCCGTGAAATCGCATTCCGTTTGCTGTGCCTGAACCATACTTTTACCAGCTATATCGCCGCATTAGGCGCACACCGCGAGCGGCTCAACAACCCCGCAATCCTGGGGTTGCTCGACGATGCGGTCTGCTATGTTGATGATGCGCTTCATCAACGTCCGGCGGATGAGCCTCGTGTTCAACAGGCACTAAGCGAACTGGCGCAACGCATTTCACATATTGAGCCGGGCGCAGAGAGCAAGGCGCCTCTGGTGCTGCAGCAGATTGGTCTGCTCATCGCGTTGCTGCCAGAAATTTGTCATCTACAACAGCACGTTAATCAACTGCCGGAGTGACGGGCGTCTCAACCGGCAGCTTTTTGTACCACTCCACCAGCTCCTGGCGTCTGACTTCCGGGAGCGCAGCGACGTGGAGCCCGGTGATCGCCCCTTCCAGCGCAAACAGCACCTTGTAACTGAGGTGCTTGTTCAGCGCTCTGATCTTCAGCCAGCACTGTTCTGCTCCCAGCTCACGTAATGCCTCTTCATTGGTGATGCCCGCTTCATAGAGCAGGATCTCCAGCTGAAAGGTGAGATTGGGTAAATCTTTCAGCCTCTCGCGCTTATAGCGTTCGCAGCGCTCCCGCCGCGCCGCCTCCAGCGCAAACGACGAGAGCTGCAGAAGCGTTTCGCGATCCTGCCAGAGTCCTTCATCGACGCGAAAATAGTTTAACAACACCGGCCGCCCCCGCTTCACCAGCGACAGGAAAGACGAGGCATGCTTTACGCAGTAGGGTGCACTCTCTTCACAGGCCCGCAGGTATAACTCCCCTTCCGACACCATGGCAAATACCGTGTCATCTACCGCCAGAGTGTAACCGCCAAACAGGGCACGATACTGAACCTCGCCCAGAGGAGACAGGTATTCTGCTGATTGATAGATCCGTTCATACGATAACTTTTTCATGATATTTCCCTTTTAAATCATGGAGTAATGATGAAGTCGCTTGTTAACGGATCCGTTAGCCAAAAAATAGGTAACTTATGATTGAACGGCAAGATGATTTTTCAATACGACTGAATTACAAACCAAATTTGCGAGGAGCTTTCCGAAAATGAGGTTGATCTTTAGTCGCACAGGGGTTACTGTATATCCATACAGTAACTACAGGGCTGGATTGATTATGTACTCTTCAGGCTATGCAAACCGTTCAACTACTTTCTCTTCTACCGCAGGTAAAAGCGCGCTGAATTCTACTGCGCCTGTTTCCACCGGGCTGATTAGTGAAGTGCTCTACCGTGAAGACCAGCCCATGATGACGCAGCTGTTATTGCTGCCACTGTTACAGCAGCTTGGTCAGCAGTCGCGCTGGCAGCTGTGGCTTACGCCGCAGCAGAAATTGAGCCGGGAATGGGTGCAGTCCGCCGGCTTGCCGCTCACAAAAGTGATGCAGATAAGCCAGATGGATCCATGCCATACTGTAGATTCAATGGTGAGGGCGTTACGTACCGGAAATTACAGCGTCGTGATCGGCTGGTTTACGCACGAGTTGACGGAAACGGAGCAACATCGTCTGGCTGAAGCCGCCGAAGAAGGTAATGCGCTCGGCTTCATAATGCGTCCCATTCGAATGAATGCTCTGGGCAACGGACACCTTTCTGGGCTAAAAATTCACTCCAATTTGTATCATTAAGTAAAAATAAGAGTATTCCTGGAATTTTTTTTGCGCCCTCTGTACGCCGTTGGTTCTCTATAAAAAAGCCGCGAAAAGTCTTGTCTGCCGCGGCTTTCTTCATTTTAGCACGCCTTAAATTGCGCAATAAATGTTAAATATTGTGTATACAAAACTTTTTTTTTCATATGCCTGACAGAGTTCACACTTGTAAGTTTTCAGGTACGTTGTAGACTTTACATCGCCAGGGGTGCTCGGCCTAAGCCGAAGATATCGGTAGGTTTACTCTTTGTCCCCGCCCCCCGGTGAAGGATTTAACCGTGACTCTCATTGAGATTCTCATGGCGATTTTTGGATGATAACGAGGCGCAAAAAATGAAAAAGACAGCTATCGCGATTGCAGTGGCACTGGCTGGTTTCGCTACCGTAGCGCAGGCCGCTCCGAAAGATAATACCTGGTACGCTGGTGGTAAACTGGGCTGGTCTCAGTTCCACGACACTGGCTGGTATAACGACGCTCTGAACAACGACGGTCCAACTCATGAAAGCCAGCTGGGCGCAGGCGCGTTCGGTGGTTATCAGGTTAACCCGTACGTTGGCTTCGAAATGGGTTACGACTGGCTGGGCCGTATGCCTTACAAAGGCGACAATGTTAACGGCGCATTCAAAGCTCAGGGCGTTCAGCTGACTGCTAAACTGGGCTACCCAGTAAATGACGCTGTAGACATCTACACCCGTCTGGGCGGCATGGTATGGCGTGCAGACTCCAGCAACAGCATCGCTGGCGACGACCATGACACTGGCGTATCCCCAGTATTCGCTGGTGGCGTTGAGTGGGCTATGACCCGTGACGTTGCTACCCGTCTGGAATACCAGTGGGTTAACAACATCGGCGACGGCAACACCGTTGGTGTTCGTCCAGACAACGGCATGCTGAGCGTGGGTGTTTCCTACCGTTTCGGCCAGCAGGAAGAAGCAGCGCCAATCGTTGCTCCAGCTCCAGCACCGGCTCCAGAAGTACAGACCAAGCACTTCACTCTGAAGTCTGACGTTCTGTTCAACTTCAACAAAGCAACCCTGAAACCAGAAGGTCAGCAGGCACTGGATCAGCTGTACACCCAGCTGAGCAACCTGGATCCTAAAGATGGTTCCGTAGTGGTTCTGGGCTTCACCGACCGTATCGGTTCTGACGCTTACAACCAGGGTCTGTCTGAGAAACGTGCTCAGTCCGTTGTTGATTACCTGATCTCTAAAGGTATCCCGGCTAACAAGATCTCCCCACGTGGTATGGGCGAATCTAACCCAGTTACCGGTTCTACCTGTGACAACGTGAAAGCTCGCGCTGCACTGATCGACTGCCTGGCTCCAGATCGTCGCGTAGAGATCGAAGTTAAAGGCATCAAAGACGTTGTAACTCAGCCAGCGGCATAAGTTATCGTCTGACAAAAAACCCCGCCATGTTGCGGGGTTTTTTATTGCCTGAATAACGTAAAACGCTACTTTTTACCGGCCAGCAGCGCCTGGAGATCGGTTTTCAGGGTCGACATCTGACTGGCGTACTTCTCTTTATGTTCCGCATCTTCAATCAGCTGTACGATGGTTTCTGACAAGGTTTTCCCCCGTCGCTGGGCGAGCCCGGCCAGACGCTGCCAGACCATAAACTCCAGATCAATCGACTTTTTACGGGTATGTTGATGCTCAGCATTAAAGTGCCGTTTGCGCCGCGCACGGATAGTCTGCTTCATTCGGTTCAGTAAGGCAGGATTAATATGCTTTTCAATCCAGCCATTGACCAGAATGGGTTCATTTTCGAGGGTCAGCAATAAATCTACAGCTTCTTTTGCAGCACTGGCTTCGAGGTAGCAGGTGATCAACTCCCCTTCACGGTGTTTTTTGACCAGATACTTCCATTTCCAGCCGCTTTCGAGATTTTCCAGTTGTTGATATTTCATTGCGATCTCAGTGTGACCGTGTAACTGTGTTCAGAATATCAGTTTTTTAGCAATCTGCTGAAAAGAAATCATATCCTGTGACACGCGGTGACGCATTCCTGCCCGGAAACCCCGATTCCCTCATGTGCAGAGCCTGCGCCTTACGGTATACTCCATCGTTTTACTTCTGACTAAAAAACATCAACTTTGACCATTACGAAACTTGCATGGCGTGACCTTGTTCCGGATACCGACAGTTATCAGGAACTGTTTGCACAGCCAGATCTCGCGAAAGAAGACGAATACATCCTCAGCGACACTCAGCCCCGTTTGCATTACGCGCTGGAGCAGGTGTTAAGCCCATGGGCCACCTCGCCATTCATGTTGTTGAAAGCGCCAGACGAAGCGGAGTATCTGAATCTTCTGGCAGATGCCATGCGGCAGCTGCAGCCAGAAGCCGGAACGGTCTTTGGTGGTGAGTACCGCATCGATGGGCATACCGTTACCTTTGAACCCGCCACCGTACCCGATGGCCGTTTTGCTGTCACCGGCAACATCGTCCAGGCGGGCTGGACAGAAGCAGAGCAGCTGTTCGGCTGTCTGCGCCAGTTTAACGGTGAACTTACCCTGCACCCCGGTCTGGTTCATCAGGCAAACGGCGGCGTGCTGGTTATCTCCCTGCGCACGCTGCTTGCTCAGCCGCTTCTGTGGATGCGCCTGAAAAACAGCGTTAGCCAGCAGCGCTTCGACTGGGTGGCCTACGACGAGTCGCGCCCTCTTCCGGTCGCTGTGCCCTCTATGCCGCTCACCCTGAAAGTGGTGCTCATCGGCGATCGCGAAGCGCTGGCCGATTTCCAGGAGATGGAACCCGAACTGGCCGACCAGGTGGTCTACAGCGAGTTTGAAGAGAGCACCCAGATTGCGGATGCTGAAGATATGCAGCAATGGCTGCAGTGGGTTTACGCCGTCTCCCAGCGTGCGCAGCTGCCAACGCCTGCTGCCGATGCCTGGCCGGTGCTGATCCGCGAAGCAGTCCGCTATACCGGCGATCAGGAGACTCTGCCGCTTTGTCCTCTCTGGCTTGGCAAACAGCTGCGTGAAGCCGCAGCCATGACCGAAGACGATACGGTCACCGGCGAACAGCTCTCCCAGATGCTGGTGCAGCGCGAATGGCGTGAAGGCTATCTTGCCGATCGCATGCAGGATGAGATCCTGCTTGAGCAGATCCTGGTTGAAACCGAAGGCGAACGCGTCGGGCAGATCAACGCTCTGTCGGTAATTGAATTCCCTGGCCACCCGCGCGCCTTTGGCGAGCCGTCGCGTATCAGCTGCGTCGTGCATATCGGCGACGGTGAGTTTATCGATGTCGAACGCAAAGCCGAGCTGGGCGGGAATATTCACGCCAAGGGCATGATGATCATGCAGGCCTTCCTGATGTCGGAACTGCAGCTCGAGCAGCAGATCCCCTTCACCGCCTCGCTGACCTTCGAGCAGTCCTACAGCGAAGTGGATGGCGACAGCGCCTCAATGGCAGAGCTGTGCGCCCTCATCAGCGCCCTGGCCGATGTGCCGGTGAATCAGAGCATTGCCATTACCGGTTCTGTGGACCAGTTTGGTCGCGCGCAACCGGTCGGCGGTCTAAATGAGAAGATCGAGGGCTTCTTTACCGTTTGCCAGCAGCGTGGGCTGAGCGGTAAACAGGGTGTGATCATTCCTCTTCCGAACGTGCGTCATCTCAGCCTCAGTCAGGAACTGCTGAAGGCGGTAGAAGAGGAACAATTCAGCCTCTGGGCCATCGAAGACATTACAGATGCGCTACCCTTACTGACAAACCTGGAGTGGGACGCCGAGGGGCAAACCACACTGATGCAGACTATCCAGGAACGTATTGCGCAGGCAACGCAACAGGAAGCGCGCCACCGTTATCCCTGGCCGTTACGCTGGTTGAACTGGTTCACGCCAAACTGATCGGACTTGTTCAGCGTACACGTGTTAGCTATCCTGCGTCCTTCACTAAAATAAGGCATACTGAGAACATGGTAGATAAACGCGAATCCTATACAAAAGAAGATCTTCTTGCCTCTGGTCGCGGTGAACTGTTTGGCGCGAAAGGCCCGCAGTTACCGGCCCCGAACATGCTGATGATGGACCGTGTCGTGAAGATGACGGAAACCGGCGGCAACTTCGATAAGGGTTACGTAGAAGCAGAGCTCGATATCAACCCGGACCTGTGGTTCTTTGGCTGCCACTTTATTGGCGATCCGGTGATGCCAGGCTGCCTGGGTCTGGACGCGATGTGGCAGCTGGTTGGCTTCTACCTCGGCTGGCTGGGTGGCGAAGGCAAAGGCCGCGCGCTGGGCGTGGGTGAAGTGAAATTCACCGGTCAGGTTCTGCCGACCGCGAAAAAAGTTACCTACCGTATTCACTTCAAACGCATTGTTAACCGTCGCCTGATTATGGGCCTGGCGGATGGCGAAGTGCTGGTCGACGGGCGTCTGATCTACACCGCGAACGACCTGAAAGTGGGTCTGTTCCAGGACACCTCCGCATTCTGATTGTTGCTTTTACCAGAGCATATAAAGGCGAAACCTCCGCAATGCGGAGGTTTCTTTTTTTAAAGAGACGCTATCAAGCAAGTACTGCCCTGTCTCCGATGGCTTCTCGCCAGCCCCCTAACCATTGTGACCTCTGATTCAAGGTCTGATAGGGACACATTTCTTTTGAACGTCCGGCGATGCCAGCCTGATAACCACGTTGATGAGCCCTTTCAAGGCGATCTCGTTTCTGTCTCTTCATGCCTCGTTTCCCTCATTATTTGATCTGGTGGAAAAGAAAACAGTGATTACAAAATGTGCAATCACAGATAACGAATACCCTGATTACCGCCGAGCGTCAATGCGCAAAATTCACGCCAGTGTCATAAATGTGAGCTACACAAAAGTTCATTTGTACAAAAATTGTGACGCGGCACAAGTAACCGCCTGAGGGGCAAACGAAAAAAAGCCGCAATTAGCATCAAGCTAAGTGCGGCTCCGTGCGATGAATTTTACTTATGGCAGTCGGGAGATCTCTCTCGCAATGCTGGCAGACTCCTGCGCCCAGCCCTGGGCCAGCACTTTTACCATCTCATCATAACCATCTTTTCGCTGGATCAGCTCCAGATGGAAAGGTCGTTTGATCAGCTGACCCTGATGGTTTAGCAGCCACTCCCCGCTGACGATCACCCTGCCATCATAGCGCCCGTGGAAGCCAGTGACATTGACGTTAAGCGTATCCTGGTCGCTTCCCAGCGGCTGCGACGCTACCACCCATCCCGGCAGTTGGCTGCCAAGGTTGGCGACCAGCGTGTTACGCAGCTGCTGATCCAGCGGGCTGGCCCAGAGATTGTTGCTGGCGATGACGTACTGCACATCGCTGGTCTGATAGACCACGCCATTACCGGCGAGATAATCAGGGACCGCAACCTGTTCGACCCACAGCAGGCGGTTCCCCTGGCTGGCCGTCGTTTGCCCGCCCGCCTGCGCTGCCAGCGGCAGCTGATAATAGCTCTTGTTCTCTGATGCGCTACAGGCGGTCAGAAGCGCCACTGCGGTGATGATTAGCCATTTTTTCATTATTTAGCCCCCTTCGGCTCAGGGTCCTTTTTCTCTTTTGCTTCGAATACCAGCGCATTGCTCTTGGTATTCAGCGTTTTCAGTACCGGCTGGAGCTCACGCAGAACCTGATCGAGGCGCTGCATATCCGCCACCATCTTGTTATATGCCGCGGAGCCCGGCTGGAAGCCCTGCATACTGCGGTTCAGTTCACGCAGCGTCTTCTGCATGTCCTGCGGCAGCTGCTGCATCGACTGGCTGGCGGTCAGCTTGTTGAGATTATCCAGCGTGGCCTGCAGTCGGCGCATCGTCGCCTGGCTTTCACTAAGCGTGTTGGTGGCCTGCTGAATCATCGGATTGAGCGGCAGGTTGTTGATCTTATCCAGCGTTTCCATCAGACGCTGTTGGATCTGCGCCAGGCCACCGCTAACGGTCGGGATAATTTTATACCCGCCAAACTCGCGGATCGCTTTTAGCGGCGGCTCTTTCGGGAAGAAGTCCATATCCACATACAGCGCCCCGGTCACCAGATTACCGGTTTTGAGCGAGCCGCGCAGGCCGCGCTTCATCAGCCCGTCGATATGCTGAGCAATGTCCGGCGTATCGCCAACCTGATTAATCAGCCGCTCCGGCTCAATGCGGATCAGCACCGGAATACGGTAGTCATCATCCAGCACCTGGCGCATACCCGGCGCAAAGAACGGCACCTTAGCGACGGTTCCGAGACGGATACCGCGGAATTCAACCGGCGCGCCCGGCTGCAGGCCGCGGACAGAATCTTTGAAGAACATCAGGTAGTCGATATGGTCGGTATAGAGCGAATCCTGAATGCTTCTCTGATCGTCATAGAGCTTGAATGCCGTGTGCTGCGCCACCGGCTGGCCCTGATCCAGCCCTTCCGGCACGTCAAAACTGACGCCACCGCCGAAGAGCGTAGAGAGTGAGCCCATTTCGACGCGCATACCGGCTGAGGTTAAGTCCACGGCGATACCGCTGTCTTTCCAGAAACGCACGTTGCTGGTCACCAGGCGATCGTTAGGAGCATTGATAAACAGCTGGTAACTGATGGTGCGTTTTTGGGTGTCAAACGTGCTGGTTTCAACGGAACCCACGCGATAACCGCGGAACAATACCGGATCGCCCGGACTCAGCTGGCCCGCTTTTTTACTGTCGAGGATGACGCGGATCCCCTTCGCATCGGGTGGTGCCAGCGGCGGTGAGTCCAGCAGTTGATATTCCGCTGGCTGGACGCCCTTTTTGCCCGGTTGCAGTTCAATATATGCCCCGGATAACAACGTACCCAGACCGCTGATGCCTTCACGGCCCACCTGCGGTTTCACCACCCAGAACACCGAGTCGCCATGTAGCAGCTTCTCCATGCCAGCGTGGAGACGGGCTTTGATCTCTACGTGTGTCAGGTCATCAGTCAGGGTCGCGCTTTCGACGACCCCCACATCCACGCTGCGGCTTTTGATGGTGGTTTTACCGCCCTCAATGCCCTCGGCGTTGGTGGTGATTAACGTCACTTCCGGGCCCTGATGGCTGTAATGATAAAACAGGATCCAGGCACCGATCAGGGCAGTCACGATGGGGAAAATCCACACCGGCGACCAGTTTCTGACCTTCTGCACTTTCGCCTCTCCGCTTCTCTTTTCCATGCTTTTATTCATCCTCATGGCTCGACGCTGACTCACGATCCCAGGATAACCGAGGGTCGAAAGTCATGGCCGCAAACATGGTCATAATCACGACCAATGCAAACATCACCGCTCCGATGGCGGGATAGATACTCATTAATCCGCCTATACGCACCAGCGCAGAGAGGACGGCAATCACAAAGACGTCAATCATTGACCAGCGCCCGACAAACTCTACGACTTCATAGATCAGATGCATCCGCTCGCTGTCACGCTTGCCGTGTCCTTTGGCATCCCAGCAGAGCCAGGCAATCGCAATCATTTTGAGCGTGGGAACCATAATACTGGCGATAAAGATCACCAGCGCAACCGGATAGGAGCCTTCACTCCATAGCAGTACAACCCCGGCCATGATAGTCGATGGCATTCTATCGCCCAGCAGGTCGGTAATCATAATCGGCAGTATGTTGGCCGGGAGATAGAGGATCATGGAGGTAATAAGCAGTGCCATGGTCCACTGAAGACTGTTTTTACGCCGCACATGCCCTTTTGTTGCGCAACGCGGGCAGACATACTGGTCGGCAGGAAGGATCGCTGTGCAGCAGGCGCATAAGCGCAAATTTTGGTTGATTCCCGGCACGCCGGGTTGCAGCGTTTGCGGCAATACGGGCGCAGGAGCGATATCGTCCCATGCCCAACGGCGATCCACGCACTGAAACGCGCGTAGTTGCAGGATACAGAACAGGCACCAGGGAATAAAACTGCTGCCAATGCCGATATCGCCGTAGGCCATCAGCTTAACAAAGCTCACCAGAATACCGGCTAAGAAAATCTCCGCCATCCCCCAGCTTTTCAACTGGAACAGGATCCGCGCCAGCCTGATCTTCAATGCTCCGGGCATATGCGCCCGGTTCACGAGCAGTAAGATAACCACCAGGCAAAACGCCGGAACGATCTGGACGAAAAGTAAAAAGAATGTTCCCAGACTGGCGTAATTCTCTGAGAACATCACGCGGGGTATCTCCAGCAAATGGACTTCGCTGGTGATACCCCCCACCTTCATATTAATAAAGGGGAAAAGATTGGAGAGAAAGAGCATAAACAACGCAGCAATGGCATAAGCAGTAGGACGCTGCCGCGGCGCGTCCCACTCTGTTGTCAGCGTTGTCCCGCAGCGCGGGCATGCCGCTTTGTGGCCATGCTCGAGCACCGGAAGCGCCACGAGCATATCGCACTGTGAGCATAAAATATGCCGGTCGGCATGGTGATGTTCACACATACTGGCTCCATGTTTAACTTATGCGCCGTTTTTCAGAGCCTCAAGATATTCCCAGCGTTCAAATGCCTCTTCCAGCGCCTGCTCAGCCTGGGCCATATCGGCCAGAACTTTTTGAGTATAGTCATGCGGCTGGCTGAAGAATGACGCGTCTGCCACCTGAGCCTGCAAACTTTCCAGACTGGCTTCGAGCTCTTCCAGACGCTGCGGCAAGCCTTCCAGTTCGCGCTGAAGGTTATAGCTTAATTTGGCCGTGGTGCGTTTGCTATTTTCTGCTTTTGGAACAGCAACTTCCGCTTCCACCTTCGCTTTTGACTGTTTTGTCGCCTGCGATTGTGCCTGCTGCCCACGGGCATCGTGATAACCGCCCACATACTGACCAATTCGCCCCTGGCCTTCGAAGATCCAGCATTCGGTGACGGTGTTATCCACGAACTGACGATCGTGGCTGACCAGCATCACAGTTCCCTGATAACTATCAATCAGTTCTTCCAGAAGTTCCAGCGTTTCAACGTCAAGATCGTTGGTCGGTTCGTCAAGAATAAGCAGGTTGCTGGGTTTCAGGAACAAACGCGCCAGTAACAGGCGGTTACGCTCCCCACCAGAGAGGGCGCGCACCGGGGTCATCGCCCGTTTGGGATGGAACAGGAAGTCCTGCAGATAGCCCAGCACGTGGCGCGGCTTACCGTTCACCATCACTTCCTGCTTGCCTTCGGCGAGGTTGTCCATCACCGTTTTATCCGGATCCAGCTCAGCGCGGTGCTGGTCGAAGTACGCCACTTCCAGCTTGGTACCGCAGTGGATGCGGCCGCTATCTGCCTTAAGTTGATCCAGCATCAGCTTCAGCAGCGTGGTCTTACCGCAGCCGTTCGGGCCGATAAGGGCGATTTTGTCGCCGCGCTGAACCTGGGCGGAGAAGTCCTTCACCAGCACCTTGCCGTCGACCTGGTAGTTGACGTTCTCCATCTCAAAGACGATTTTGCCTGAACGGCTCGCCTCTTCGACCTGCATCTTCGCGCTGCCCATCACCTCGCGGCGTTCACTGCGCTCGCGGCGCATCGCTTTCAGGGCACGGACGCGGCCTTCATTACGGGTACGACGCGCTTTAATGCCCTGACGGATCCACACCTCTTCCTGCGCCAGCTTGCGGTCAAACTCTGCGTTTTGTAGCTCCTCTACCCGCAGGTTTTCCTCTTTTTCCAGCAGATAGGTGTCGTAATCGCCCGGATAGGTCACCAGCTTGCCGCGATCGAGATCGACAATACGGGTCGCCATATTGCGGATAAACGAACGGTCATGAGAGATAAAGATAATGGTGCCGTTGAAGGTTTTCAGGAACCCTTCCAGCCAGTCAATGGTTTCGATATCCAGGTGGTTGGTCGGCTCATCAAGCAGCAGCACTTTCGGCCCGCTGACCAGCGCCCGGCCCAGCGCCGCCTTACGCAGCCAGCCGCCAGAAAGAGAGGCCAGCGGCATGTCCGCTTCCAGACCTAACTGCGCCAGCACTTCGTTGATGCGGTTTTCCAGCTGCCACAGGCCATGATGATCCAGCAGCTCCTGCAGGCGCGCCATCTCATTCAGGTTTTTGGTGCTGGGATCGGTCATCACCAGATGCGAGATCTCGTGGTAGCGCTTCAGGTATTCGGCCTGCTCTTCGATGCCTTCGGCGACAAAATCGTAGACGCTGCCCTGAACGTTGCGCGGCGGATCCTGCTGCAGACGCGCCACAACCAGATCCTGTTCGTAAATAATGCGCCCGTCATCCAGCCCCTGCTCGCGGTTGAGGATCTTCATCAGCGTCGATTTTCCGGCGCCATTACGCCCCACCAGACAGACACGTTCGTTATCTTCGATATGCAGCTCAGCATTATCGAGAAGCGGCGCGTCGCTGAACGACAGCCACGCCCCATGCATACTAATTAATGACATTTACTTTTCCTTTCAGACCGCGGTAATCAGCCAGCAGTTATGGATCTGACGGTTACGGGCAAAATCCTGGGACAGGGTTTTTTGACTGATCTCTTGTGCTTTCAGCCCCAGTTTTTCCAGCCCTTCATGATCCATGCGGAAACCGCGTTTGTTGTTCGAGAACATGATCGTGCCGCCTTTACGCAGCATACGTTTGAGATCTTTCATCAGCGCAATATGGTCGCGCTGGACATCGAAAGACTCTTCCATGCGTTTGGAGTTAGAGAAGGTCGGCGGATCGATAAAGATCAGATCGAACTGCTCTTCGGTTTCACGCAGCCAGCCCAGCACGTCAGCCTGCAACAGGCGGTGCGCGCGGCCGGTCAGGCCGTTAAGGCGCAGGTTGCGCTCCGCCCACTCCAGATAGGTGCGGGACATATCCACGGTGGTAGTGGTACGCGCACCGCCCAGGCCGGCATGTACGCTGGCGCTGCCGGTATAGGAGAAGAGGTTCAGGAAGTCTTTACCTTTACTCATCTGGCCCAGCATGCGGCGGGCAATGCGGTGGTCGAGGAACAGCCCGGTATCGAGATAGTCGGTGAGGTTCACCCACAGGCGCGCGTTGTATTCGCCTACTTCGATAAACTCGCCCTTGCTGTTCATCTTCTCATACTGGTTTTTACCCTTCTGACGCTCACGGGTTTTGAGGATCAGTTTGTTTGGCGCAATATTCAGCACGCTGATGGTCGCGGCAATAATATCAAGCATACGCTGACGGGCTTTCTGCGGATCGACGGTTTTAGGCGGGGCATACTCCTGCACAACCACCCAGTCGGCGTAGCGATCGACCGCCACGTTGTATTCCGGCAGATCGGCGTCATACAGGCGATAACATTCAATGCCTTCCTGCTTCGCCCATTTTTCAAATTTCTTCAGGTTCTTGCGCAGGCGGTTGGCGTAATCTTCCGCGATGGTGGCAGGTTTGCTGTCCGCCTCTTTCTCGGCCAGATGGTAATTTTTCTGCACGCAGTCCAGCGGACCGTTTTTGGCCTTGAACTGGCGCTCGGCGCGCAGTTGCAGGCAGCTCAACAGCTCAGGGGAGGCGCTGAACAAAGAGAGGTTCCAGCCGCCAAACAGATCCTTCATGGTGCGCCCCAGCAGGCTATGCAGAGCAATCAGCGCAGGCTCGCTGTCCAGACGTTCGCCGTAAGGCGGGTTGCTGATTACCGTGCCGTACGGGCCTTTTGGCAGCGGATTGGTGAGCTGGGAAACGTCTTTAACCTCAAAGGCGATCAGCTCGCCGATCCCGGCGCGGCGGGCGTTGCTGCGCGCGCGTTCAATGACGCGGGCGTCGCTGTCAGAACCATAGAAGCGGGATTCATAGGCTGCCAGCCCGGCACGTGCGCGCGTCTGGGCTTCGGCTTTTACCTCCTGCCAGATGGCCTCGTCGTGCTGAGCCCAGCCCTTAAAGCCCCACGCGCCGCGATGCAGGCCAGGCGCGCGGTCGGTTGCCAGCATCGCCGCTTCGATAAGCAGGGTACCGGAACCACACATCGGATCGAGCAACGGCGTACCCGGCAGCCAGCCGGAACGCATCACGATGGCGGCCGCAAGGTTCTCTTTGATCGGCGCAATACCGGCACGATCGCGGTAGCCGCGCTGGTGCAGGCCTTCGCCACACAGATCCAGCGCAATGCTGGCAACTTCTTTATTCAGGCGAACATTGATGCGCAGGTCCGGATTTTCACGATCGACGTTCGGACGCTCCAGATTTTTGCGCGTGAAACAGTCGACGATGGCATCTTTGACCGTCAGCGCCCCGTACTGGCTGTTACGGATCTCATCGTTCAGGCCGCTGAAGTGCACGGCAAAAGTGGCGCCTGGGGCAAAAATCTCTGTCCAGTCGATAGTCTGCACGCCAATATAAAGATCGAGATCGCTATAAACCTTGCACTCTCTCATCGGCAACATGATGCGTGAGGCCAGGCGGCTCCACATCAGGCTCTGGTAAATAAGCCGCGTGTCGCCCTGAAAATGGACACCACCCTGAACCACCTGGCACTCTTGCGCGCCCAGATTTTCCAGTTCAGTTTTTAACAGCTCTTCCAGCCCACGGGCCGTACTGGCAAACAGAGAATTCATATCGTCACTTTTACTCTAAGAAAATTGCTGCGCATTATAGCCAATCTGGGCTCTATGTCATAAAGTTGAGGGCTTATTTTCATTTGAGGGCTGCGCCGTGGCGACGTTATCCAGGCTTTTCATTCATCCGGTTAAATCCATGCGCGGTATTGGGCTCACGCATGCCCTTGCCGATGTCAGCGGTTTTGCCTTTGATCGCATTTTTATGGTCACAGAGCTGGATGGCACATTTATTACCGCACGCCAGTTCCCGCAAATGGTTCGCTTCATCCCGGCGCCGGTTCAGGATGGTCTCCATCTGACTGCGCCGGATGGTTCCAGTAGTATCGTCCGTTTCAGCGATTTTGCGCCAGCGGATGCGCCCACCGAAGTCTGGGGAAACCACTTTACCGCCCGTATCGCCCCGGACGCGATCAACCGCTGGCTGAGCGAATTCTTTTCCCGCCCGGTTCAGCTCCGCTGGGTTGGGCCGGAGCTGACGCGACGCGTGGCTAAGTTTGCCGCGGTGCCGCTCTCTTTTGCCGACGGATTCCCGTATCTGCTCACAAACGAAGCCTCGCTGCGCGACCTGCAACAGCGCTGCCCCGCCAGCGTGCAAATGGAGCAGTTCCGCCCGAACCTGGTGGTGACCGGCGCTGCCGCCTGGGAAGAGGACACCTGGAAAGTGATCCGCATCGGCGAGGTCATTTTTGACGTCGTGAAACCCTGCAGCCGCTGCATCTTTACCACCGTCAGCCCGGAAAAAGGGCAGAAACACCCGGCTGGCGAACCGCTAAAAACCCTGCAATCTTTCCGCACCGCGCAGGATAATGGTGATGTCGATTTCGGCCAGAACCTGATCCCGCGCTCCAGCGGAGTGATCCGCGTGGGCGACGAGGTGGAGATCCTCTCGACCGCCCCGGGCCGCCTCTACGGCGCAGGCGCCGAAGAAGAGGCCAGCGACGTGGAAGTGCAGCCTGCAACGGCGGTGACCATCCAGTGGCAGGGGCAGACCATTCGCGGTAACAATCAGCAGGTGTTGCTGGAGCAGCTTGAACAGGCCGGGATTCGCGTGCCCTACTCCTGCCGTGCGGGGATTTGCGGATGCTGTCGCATTACGCTGGTTGAGGGGGAAGTGAGCGCGCTGAAGAAATCGGCCATTGGCAGCGACGGCACAATCCTGTGCTGTAGCTGCGTACCGAAAACGTCGTTACAGCTCGAGGCTTAAACGGCCTGTTCCAGGCTGAAGCTGACCGGTTGCGGTTTCAGCCTGTCATTCATCACTTTAATCGGGTCGCCCAACTGCATGGTGCGCCCGGCAATGGTCACCGCGGGCTGCGCCAGTAAACAGAGCGCAGCGTTGTCGCCCGGCTCCACTACCAGCAAATTCACCTGCTCACCATTTTCGCTCAGGCTGACACAGGCGGCATCACCGATAACCGGCGTCCAGCGTTCACCGTGGGCAAGAAAGTGCCAGCTTTTTGGCATCTGGGGTTTGAGGAAGCGGATCGCCACCAGCGCATTGAGCACCAGTTCAGCACGCTGCTCTTTCGACAGTTCCAGGTCACGGCACTTCTCTTCAAAAGAGAAATAGAGTGCGGCATCATCGACGCAAAAACCGGTATCGGCAAAGGCGTCCGGGGTTAACATCCGGCGGGCAAAACGCGAACGAAACAGCATACCATTGGCCAGATCGAGCATCATACGATCGTGCTCTTCGCAGAAATACCAGCGCCAGTTATCGTCAGGTTTAATTCGCATCTGTCTCTCCCGTGCCCGAAACGTCCTGTCGTAAGAAAGTCCTTATTGCCGCTTCGTTTTTTTAACCTCAGTAATCAAAGACTACTATGTCTAATAAAGCAACAGTCCGGGAATATAAAACAACCAGAGCTGGAAATAAAGCCCTGGTTGTCAGTCATGCTAAAAGGTTAGAGGTGATTAACGATTTCTTTAATCAGCGGCGGACCTTTAAAAATAAAGCCGGAATATATCTGAACAAGCGAAGCGCCAGCAGCCATTTTTTCACGGGCGGCGATGACTGAATCAATCCCGCCAACCCCAATAATCGGTAAGCGGCCATTTAATTCCTGCGACAGACGACGAATTATTTCGGTGCTTTTTAACTGCACCGGGCGTCCGCTCAAGCCACCCATTTCATCGCAGTGCTTCATCCCCTGAACTAAAGTGCGGTCGAGCGTGGTATTGGTAGCGATAACACCATCAATATTATGACGAACTAAACTGTCGGCCACCTGAATCAGCTCTTCTTCACTCAGATCCGGCGCAATTTTAACGGCGACCGGCACATATTTATGGTGCGTCGCCTGGAGTTCATTTTGCTTATTTTTGATGGCGGTTAATAAGTCGTCCAGCGCTTCGCCGTATTGCAGGGTACGCAGACCTGGCGTGTTAGGCGAGGAGATATTCACCGCAATATATCCGGCATAAGCGTAGACTTTCTCCATGCAGATCAGGTAGTCATCTTTGCCCTGCTCGACCGGCGTGTCTTTATTTTTGCCGATATTAATGCCTAATACACCGTCGAAATGGGCCTTTTTCACATTTTCAACGAGATGATCGACACCGAGATTATTAAACCCCATGCGGTTAATCAGCCCCTCGGCTTCTACCAGGCGGAACAGGCGTGGCTTGTCGTTACCCGGTTGCGGACGCGGTGTAACGGTACCAATTTCGATGGAGCCGAAGCCCATCGCACCCAGTGCATCAATGCACTCGCCATTTTTATCCAGCCCTGCCGCCAGACCCAATGGGTTTTTAAAGGTTAACCCCATACAGGTGACCGGCTTATCCATCACTTTCTGGCGCACCAGCGCTTCGAGCGGGGTTCCCGTAATACGGCGTAACTGCTGGAATGTTAATTCATGAGCGCGCTCAGGATCGAGCTGGAAAAGGGCTTTACGAACGAAGGGGTAGTACATGAACTCTCCTGGATTCCCGGTGTGCAAACCGGGGGCGTATTATCTGCGATCGCAGCGGGAAAGGGAATTGACCTGAGGCAAAAAAAGCCCCGTGCCGCGCAATCGTTTACTTTTCACTCCTCCTTTATTCAATTTTCGGCATTTATCTTGCGGATAAATCATTTAGCGGAATAAGCCAGCGGTGCCACACTGCCAACAAATGTTATCAATGTTAGACAAAAGCGAATAATTGGTTATAAGGAGCATCTATGCGCGTCATTACGTTGGCCGGCAGTCCGCGATTCCCTTCCCGCTCCAGCGCACTGCTGGAGTACGCCCGGGAGCAGCTTACCTCTCTGGATGTGGAGGTGTTCCACTGGAATCTACAAAATTTTGCCCCGGAAGATCTGCTCTATGCCCGCTTCGACAGCCCTGCGCTGAAGGCGCTGAATGAACAGTTAAAAGAGGCCGATGGGCTGATCGTCGCCACGCCGATCTATAAAGCCTCGTTCTCCGGTGCCCTGAAAACCCTGCTGGATCTGCTGCCGGAGCGCGCGTTAGAGGGCAAAGTCGTCCTGCCGCTGGCGACGGGCGGCACTGTGGCCCACCTGCTGGCGGTGGATTACGCCCTGAAACCGGTGCTCAACGCCCTGAAAGCCCAGGAGATCCTGCACGGCGTCTTTGCCGATGATTCTCAGGTCATCGATTACCAGCACAAGCCGCACTTTACCCCGAACCTGCAAACCCGCCTCGACAGCGCGCTGGAGACCTTCTGGCAGGCGCTGCATCGCCGCGACGTGCAGGTTCCAGCCTTTGGTCTTCAGAAAGGAGTCGCCCATGTTTAAATCCCTCGCACGCCTGAGTCTGGCAAGTCTGATGGCTCTCTCCGCCCTGGCGCATGGCGCTGAGCCCGCACCCGACAATCTGCGTATTGGCTATCAGAAAGGCAGCGTCAGTATGGTGCTGGCGAAAAGCCATCAGCTGCTGGAAAAACGCTACCCGGACACCAAATTCTCCTGGGTTGAGTTCCCGGCCGGCCCGCAGATGCTGGAGGCGCTGAACGTAGGCAGTATCGATCTCGGCAGCACGGGCGATATCCCGCCAATTTTCGCCCAGGCCGCCGGCGCGGATCTGCTTTACGTCGGCGTTGAGCCGCCAAAACCGAAAGCCGAAGTGATCCTGGTGCCTGAAAATAGCCCGATTAAGAGCGTGGCGGATCTGAAAGGCCACAAAGTGGCTTTCCAGAAAGGCTCCAGCTCCCACAACCTTTTACTGCGCGCGCTCCAGCAGGCGGGCCTGACCTTTAAGGATATTCAGCCGGTCTACCTCTCCCCGTCGGATGCCCGCGCCGCCTTCCAGCAAAAGAGTGTCGATGCCTGGGCTATCTGGGACCCTTACTACTCTGCGGTGCTGCTGCAGGGGGGGGTGAGAGTACTGAAAGATGGCGAAACCCTTAAACAGACCGGCTCTTTCTACCTTGCCGCACGCCCCTATGCCGAGAAGAACGGTGCCTTTATTCAGGGCGTGCTGGATACCTTTAGCGAAGCGGACGCCCTCACCCAGAGCCAGCGCCAGGCCAGTATCGCCCTGCTGGCAAAATCGATGGGTCTGCCGGAGCCGGTCATTGCTACCTACCTTGACCATCGCCCGCCAACCGTCATCAAACCGGTGGATGCGAAAATCGCCGTGTTACAGCAGCAAACCGCCGACCTGTTTTACGACAACCATCTGGTACCGAAAAAAATCGTTATTCGCGACCGCATCTGGCAGCCCACTGCCTCGAAAGGAGATAAATCATGAGTCTGAATCTGTTCTGGTTTTTACCTACCCATGGCGACGGTCATTACCTTGGCACCGACGAGGGCGCACGCCCGGTGGATCATGCTTATCTCCAGCAGATCGCCCAGGCCGCCGATCGGATTGGTTTTACCGGGGTGCTGATCCCGACAGGTCGTTCCTGCGAGGATGCGTGGCTGGTGGCGGCGTCGATGATCCCGGTGACCCAACGCCTGAAGTTTCTGGTGGCCCTGCGTCCCAGCGTGACCTCCCCGACGGTAGCCGCACGCCAGGCCGCGACCCTCGACCGTCTGTCGAATGGCCGCGCCCTGTTTAACCTGGTGACCGGCAGCGATCCGCAGGAGCTGGCGGGAGATGGCGTCTTTTTGGATCACACCGCGCGGTACGAAGCCTCCTCTGAATTCACTCACGTCTGGCGTCGTCTGCTGGAGGGGGAGAACGTCACCTTCGAGGGCAAGCATATCCATGTGCGTGACGCGAAACTCTACTTCCCGCCGATCCAGCAGCCGCGTCCACCGCTCTATTTTGGCGGTTCATCGGACGTTGCCCAGGATCTGGCCGCCGAGCAGGTGGATCTCTACCTCACCTGGGGCGAGCCGCCGGCGCTGGTAAAAGAGAAAATCGAACAGGTGCGCGCCAAAGCCGCGGCGCGGGGTCGTAAAGTCCGCTTCGGTATTCGTCTGCATGTGATTGTGCGCGAAACCACTGAAGAGGCGTGGCAGGCCGCCGATCGCCTGATTTCGCATCTGGACGATGACACCATTGCCAAAGCGCAGGCCGCCTTTGCCCGCACCGACTCCGTGGGGCAACACCGAATGGCCTCCCTGCACAACGGTAAAAGAGAGAATCTGGAGATCAGCCCGAACCTGTGGGCGGGCGTCGGCCTGGTGCGCGGCGGCGCAGGTACCGCCTTAGTGGGGGATGGTCCGACCGTGGCGGCGCGCATTAATGAGTACGCTGACCTCGGTATCGACAGCTTTATTCTCTCCGGTTATCCGCATCTGGAGGAGGCGTACAAGGTGGGCGAACTGCTGTTCCCGCATCTGGATGTCGCCATTCCGGAGATCCCGCAGCCGCAGCAGCTGTTGCAGCAGGGCGAAGCGGTGGCCAACGAATTTATTCCGCGTAAAGTCGCCCAGAGCTAAGGAGAACGCATGGCTCATTCTTCCCGAAAATGGCTGCTGCGCATTGCACCCTGGCTGCTTCCCGCAGGCATTGTGCTTATCTGGCAACTGGCCTCCTCCGTGGGCTGGCTCTCCAGCCGCATCCTGCCGTCGCCGGAGGGCGTTGTGGAGGCGTTCTGGTCGCTGAGCGCCAGCGGCGAGCTGTGGCAGCATCTGGCGATCAGCGCCTGGCGCGCGGTGATTGGTTTTTCCATCGGCGGGTCGTTTGGCCTGACGCTGGGGCTGATCAGCGGTCTCTCCCGCTGGGGTGAGCGTCTGCTGGACACCTCGATCCAGATGCTGCGCAACGTGCCACATCTGGCGCTGATCCCGCTGGTGATCCTCTGGTTTGGCATCGATGAGACGGCGAAGATTTTTCTCGTCGCCCTCGGCACGCTCTTCCCGGTCTATATCAACACCTGGCACGGCATCCGTAATATCGATCGCGGGCTGGTGGAGATGGCGCGCAGCTACGGTTTGTCCGGCTTCGCCCTGTTTATCCACGTTATCCTGCCGGGCGCCCTCCCCTCCATTATGGTAGGCGTGCGCTTCGCCCTCGGTCTGATGTGGCTGACGTTAATTGTGGCGGAAACCATCTCCGCCAACTCGGGTATCGGCTACCTGGCGATGAACGCCCGCGAATTCCTGCAGACCGATGTGGTCGTGGTGGCCATTGTTCTCTACGCCCTGCTCGGCAAACTGGCGGATGTCAGCGCCCAGTGGCTGGAACGCCGCTGGCTGCGCTGGAATCCGGCCTACGCGATAAAGGAGGCACACGCATGAATACAGCTCGCTTAAACCAGGGTACGCCGCTGTTGCTCAATGGCGTGACCAAACGCTACGGCGAAAACACCATTCTGAACGAACTGGAGCTGCATATTCCCGCCGGGCAATTCGTGGCGGTGGTGGGCCGCAGCGGCGGGTGGCAAAACACCCCCCCGCTCCCTTTTGCCCGGCTGGAAGCGCCAAACAGCGGCGAACTGCTGGCCGGGAACACCCCGCTGGCGGAGATCCAGGACGATACCCGGATGATGTTCCAGGATGCCCGACTGCTGCCGTGGAAACCGGTAATCGATAACGTGGGGCTGGGGCTGAAAGGCGACTGGAAAGCGCAGGCATTACAGGCGCTGGCCGCCGTCGGGCTGGACAATCGCGCCGGGGAGTGGCCTGCCGCCCTGTCAGGGGGACAGAAACAGCGCGTGGCGCTGGCCAGAGCGCTGATCCATCGCCCGGGGCTGTTGCTGCTGGATGAGCCGCTGGGGGCGCTGGACGCCCTGACGCGGATTGAGATGCAGGATCTTATCGTCTCGTTATGGCAGGAGCACGGCTTTACGGTGCTGTTGGTGACCCACGATGTGAGCGAAGCCGTGGCCATGGCGGATCGGGTACTGCTCATTGAGGAGGGCAAGATTGGGCTGGATCTGACGATTGACCTTCCTCGCCCTCGCCGGGTGGGTTCGGCACGGCTGGCGGAGCTGGAAGCGGAGGTCCTGGATCGGGTGATGAAGCGTGGGGTAACGGAGCGGCAGTTGATTACGGCTAATGCCTGATGCCCTCACCCTGACCCTCTCCCACAGGGAGAGGGAGGGTAACCGTAGGCCCGGTAAGCGTAGCGCCACCGGGCATCAGGCCGCACAGCACTGCCGGGTGGCGGCTTCGCCTTACCCGGCCTACAAAACAGAACCCAGGCCGGACCCGGCTTTCTGTCAGGCCAGCGCCTTGCTGATCTTCTCGTAGAGATCGCCGGAGAGGTTCTCCAGCCCTTTCAGCTGCTCCAGCGCGGCACGCATCTTCGCCTGACGCTTCTCATCGTAGCGTTTCAGACGGATCAGCGGCTCAATCAGACGCGACGCTACCTGCGGGTTACGGCTGTTGAGTTCGGTCAGCATCTCCACCATAAACTGGTATCCGCTGCCATCTTCCGCATGGAAGGCGGCCGGGTTGCTGCTGGCAAAGGCGCCAATCAGGGAACGGACGCGGTTCGGGTTGCTCAGAGTGAACGAGCGGTGATTGAGCAGGCTGCGCACCTTGTTCACCACATCCGCCGCCGGGCTGGTGGACTGCAGGATGAACCACTTGTCCATCACCAGACCATCCTGGTGCCATTTGTCGTCATACTCCTGCATCAGGGCATCACGGCACGGCAGCTCTGCGGCAACGCTGGCAGCCAGCGCAGCCAGCGCATCGGTCATGTTGTCGGCCGTGTGATACTGCTTGCTGACCAGTTCGTCGGCGAGCGCCGTCTCCCCAAATGCCAGATAGCGCAGACAGGTGTTACGCAGTGAGCGCTTGCCAATATCGGCATGCTCAACCCGATAGGCGTCCAGTTTATGGTGGTTGTAGACCGCCAGGAACTCATCCGCCAGCTCGGTTGCCAGGGTACGGGTCAGGGCCTCACGCACCGTCGCGATAGCGATCGGATCGATAATCTCAAACAGCTCGGCGATTTCGTTTACCGACGGCAGGGTAAGGATTTCAGCCGCCAGCGCCGGATCGATCTTCTCATCTAACAGAATGGCGCGGAAGGCGTCGGCAACATGCGCCGGTACCGACAGCGGCTGCCCCTGCTGATGACGATTGACGTTCAGCTTGATATAGGTCGCCAGCAGGCTCTGCGCCGCATCCCAGCGGGAGAAGTCATTGCGTGCATGACGCATCAGGAAGGTCAGCTGCTGATCGCTCCACTTGTACTCCAGCTTAACTGGCGCGGAGAATTCGCACAGCAGCGCAGGTACCGGCTGGAAATAGACGTTATCAAAGATGAAGGTCTGCTCGGCCTGAGTCACGTTCAATACGTTATGCACCGGATGGCCGCCTTTTTGCAGCGGGATCACCTTGCCTTCGTTATCGTACAGCTCAATGGCGAACGGAATATGCAGCGGGAACTTCTCTTCCTGCTCGGCGGTCGGCGGCGTGCGCTGGCTGATGGTCAGGGTGTACTGCTCGGTTTCCGGGTTGTAGTCGTCTTTAACGGTCACGATCGGCGTACCGGCCTGGCTGTACCAGCGGCGGAAGTGAGAGAGATCGATGTTAGAGGCATCTTCCATCGCCTGAACGAAATCGTCGCAGGTGGCGGCGCTGCCGTCATGGCGTTCGAAATAGAGCTGCATCCCTTTCTGGAAATTCTCTTCGCCCAGAAGGGTGTGGATCATACGAATAATTTCAGAACCCTTTTCATACACCGTCAGGGTGTAGAAGTTGTTCATCTCAATCACTTTATCCGGGCGGATCGGGTGCGCCATTGGGCTGGCGTCTTCGGCAAACTGCAGGCCGCGCATGGTGCGCACGTTATTGATGCGGTTCACCGCCCGCGAGCCGAGATCGGAGCTGAACTCCTGATCGCGGAAGACGGTTAAGCCCTCTTTCAGGCTCAGCTGGAACCAGTCACGGCAGGTGACGCGGTTGCCGGTCCAGTTATGGAAATACTCGTGGCCGATGACGCGCTCGATATCGAGGTAGTCTTTATCGGTGGCGGTATCGGTACGCGCCAGCACATATTTGGAGTTAAAGACGTTAAGACCCTTGTTCTCCATCGCGCCCATATTGAAGAAGTCGACGGCGACGATCATATAGATGTCGAGGTCATACTCGAGACCGAAACGCTCTTCATCCCACTTCATGGAGTTGATAAGCGAGGTCATCGCCCACGGGGCGCGGTCGAGGTTACCGCGATCGACAAACAGCTCCAGCGCCACTTCACGGCCTGAACGGGTGGTGAAGGTGTCGCGCAGAACGTCAAAATCACCCGCCACCAGCGCAAACAGGTAGCACGGTTTCGGGAACGGATCCTGCCACTGCACCCAGTGTCGGCCATTTTCCAGCTCGCCCTCGCCTACGCGGTTACCGTTGGAGAGCAGGAACGGATAGGTGGCTTTATCGGCGATAATTTTGGTGGTAAAGCGGGCCAGTACATCCGGGCGGTCGAGATACCAGGTGATGTGACGGAAACCTTCGGCTTCACACTGGGTGCAGAGCGCCACGCCCGACTGGTATAACCCCTCCAGTGCGGTGTTAGACGCCGGGCTAATCTCGTTAACGATGCGTAACGCAAAACGTTCCGGCAGGTTATCCAGCACCAGCTGGTTATCTTCTTCTTTATAGTCGGTCCATGGGGTGTCATTTACATGAACCGACACTAAGGTCAGGTCTTCGCCGTCAAGACGCAGCGGCACCGCCGTGGCGTTGTGACGCGTCACCTGGCTTACCGCCGTCACAACGGTTTTTGTGGCATCCAGGTCAAAAGTCAGATCGATATCGCTAATCAGGTAATCCGGCGCACGGTAGTCGTGGCGGTATTTGGCTTGAGGCTGTTGTGTCATAGAAAACCTTTTGCATCGTTTGTCGAATAACGAACCAGTCTATTCCTGTTGTCTAAATCGCGCTATGCAGAATGTTCATCTTTTCAGTCACAAACACTCTATTTGCTACATTTTTATAACACGCGGCACGAAATGCTCTCGACCCTGAACCAGGCTTATGGTGTGATCGGGGTTCAATAAATCGCTAAACAAGGTATACTCCAGCGGTTTCATTAGTCGTTTATTGTACTAAACGCTCCCGTGAGAGGATGCTACTGCGCACCTATGACTCAATTCGCTTCTCCTGTTCTGCATACGCTGCTGGATACCGACGCGTACAAACTGCATATGCAGCAAGCCGTTTTCCACCAATACCACGACGTACAGGTCGCGGCTGAATTCCGCTGCCGTGGTGACGATTTGCTGGGGATCTATGCTGACGCCATCCGTGAGCAAGTCGACGCAATGCAGCATCTTCGTCTGCAGGATGATGAATTCCAGTGGCTTTCCAGCCTGCCCTTCTTTAAAGAAGATTACCTTCAGTGGCTGCGCAATTTCCGCTACGACCCGAAACAGGTCAACATCAGCAACGATAATGGCAAGCTGCATATTCGCCTTGAAGGTCCGTGGCGGGAAGTGATCATGTGGGAAGTGCCCCTGCTGGCGGTGATCAGCGAGCTGGTGCACCGCTTCCGTTCACCGGAGGCGAGCGTTGAACTGGCTCTGACGACGCTGGAACAGAAGCTGGTTGATTTTGCCCGGCTGACCGACTCGCTGGATATGTCGCGTTTCCGTCTGATGGATTTTGGCACCCGTCGCCGTTTCTCCCGCGAGGTGCAGCAGGCCATTGTCGAGCGTTTGCAGCAGGAGCCGTGGTTTGTCGGCACCAGCAATTACGATCTGGCCCGCCGTCTGAACCTGACCCCAATGGGCACCCAGGCGCACGAGTGGTTCCAGGCGCATCAGCAGATCAGTCCGGAGCTGGCGACCAGCCAGCGTGCGGCGCTGGCCGCCTGGCTTACAGAGTATCCGGCGCAGCTCGGCATCGCCTTAACCGACTGCATTACCATGGATGCCTTCCTGCGTGATTTCGGGCCTGAGTTCGCCAACGCCTATCAGGGGCTGCGCCATGACTCCGGGGATCCGCTGGAGTGGGGTGAGAAAGCGATTGCCCATTATCAAAAGCTGGGCATCGACCCGATGAGCAAAGTGCTGGTCTTCTCAGATAATCTCGACCTGCCAAAAGCGGTAGGCCTGTACCGACACTTCTCCTCGCGCGTAAATCTGGCCTTTGGGATCGGCACCCGTCTGACCTGCGATATTCCGCAGGTAAAACCGCTGAATATCGTGATTAAACTGGTGGAATGTAACGGCAAGCCGGTGGCGAAGCTCTCCGACAGCCCGGGCAAAACCATCTGTCATGACAAAGCCTTCGTGCGGGCACTGCGCAAAGCGTTCGACCTGCCTCAGGTAAAAATCGCCAGCTAATCTCTTCGGGGAGCCTGCCGCGCTCCCTTCTCTTATTTATTTCCTATTTCTTCTCTTATGATTGCGAAATCTGCTTGTCTGATGGCGGATGCCAGGTAACATAGATATCCCCCTGTTTAGGGGGATACAGATTTTATTTTTGGACAACATAGAGAGACTATTATGAGCGTTGTGCCTGTAGCCGACGTACTCCAGGGCCGCGTAGCCGTTGACAGCGAAGTCACCGTGCGCGGATGGGTGCGTACCCGCCGAGATTCAAAAGCTGGCTTTTCATTCCTCGCCGTCTATGACGGTTCCTGCTTTGATCCTGTACAGGCCGTAATTAATAATTCTCTGCCCAATTACAATCAGGAAGTGCTGCGTCTGACCACGGGTTGCTCCGTTGTCGTCACCGGTAAAATCGTGGCTTCTCAGGGCCAGGGTCAGAGCTATGAACTGCAGGCCACCTCCATTGAAGTGACCGGCTGGGTTGAAGATCCAGATACCTACCCGATGGCGGCAAAACGCCACAGCATCGAGTATCTGCGCGAAGTGGCTCACCTGCGCCCGCGTACCAACATGATTGGTGCCGTGGCCCGCGTTCGTCATACGCTTGCACAGGCGCTGCACCGCTTCTTCGACGAGCAGGGTTTCTTCTGGGTCTCCACGCCGCTTATCACCGCCTCTGATACCGAAGGCGCAGGCGAGATGTTCCGCGTCTCCACGCTGGATATGGAAAACCTGCCGCGCACGCCAGAAGGCAAAGTGGATTACGACAAAGATTTCTTTGGTAAAGAGGCCTTCCTGACCGTGTCTGGCCAACTGAACGGCGAAACTTACGCCTGTGCGCTGTCTAAGATCTACACCTTCGGCCCGACCTTCCGTGCTGAAAACTCCAACACCAGCCGCCACCTGGCAGAATTCTGGATGCTGGAGCCAGAAGTGGCCTTCGCCGATCTCAATGATGTTGCGGGCCTGGCAGAAGCGATGCTGAAGTATGTCTTCAAGGCCGTGCTCACCGAGCGCGCAGACGACATGAAGTTCTTCGCCGAGCGCGTCGACAGCGATGCGATTGCCCGTCTGGAGCGTTTCGTCTCTGCTGACTTTGCGCAGGTGGATTACACCGATGCCGTCGCGATCCTCGAGAAATGCGGTGAGAAGTTCGAGAACCCGGTTTACTGGGGCGTTGATCTGGCTTCCGAGCATGAACGTTACCTGGCCGAGAAACACTTCAAGGCGCCAGTAGTAGTTAAAAACTATCCGAAAGACATTAAGGCGTTCTATATGCGCCTTAACGAAGATGGCAAAACCGTTGCCGCGATGGACGTGCTGGCGCCGGGCATCGGTGAAATCATCGGGGGTTCTCAGCGTGAAGAGCGTCTGGATGTGCTGGATGCGCGTATGGCTGAAATGGGCCTCAACAAAGAGGACTACTGGTGGTATCGCGATTTACGTCGCTATGGCACCGTGCCGCACTCCGGTTTCGGGCTCGGCTTTGAGCGTCTGATTGCCTATGTCACCGGTGTTCAGAACGTGCGTGATGTTATTCCTTTCCCGCGTACTCCGCGCAGCGCAACGTTCTAATCCCGTAATACTCAATGGCCAGCTATGCTGGCCATTATTTTATCCTGCCGTGTCAACTTGTGTCAGTTGAAAGTCAGCATCTTTAAAGCGCAACCCCGCCAGATCCTCTACAGTGTTACGCTTTATTTCCATGAAACATCTTTGAATAAAAAATAAACCCTATTCTTATTGCGCCTAATCTCTTTCTTAAGCATTAGCACATTTTTCGCACAAACTCCCGGCTATCCAGACGTCCATCTTCAGAAATAAGAAAAATTGTTCGCTAATGCTTCGGATCATAAAAAAAGTCATTATCTGAAATTAAGATAAGCAATTCATATAGATAGAATATGTGAAGCTTTAAATTTAGCCATTCAACTCTGAACTTTGAGGTGCCTCACAAAGTTCCTTAAAATTCACATTTAGTTACACATATTTCCTTATTGTAACTGATTCTTTATGTTTGTAGCACTTTCAGGCTAGCGAAACCGCTATTTGAATGGAAAGATGCCTGTCAGACACATAAAGACACCAAACTCTCATCAATAGTTCCGGAAATATTTATTGACAGAATTTATTGACGGCAGTGGCGAGTGTCATAAAAAAACCAATGAGGGTAATAAATAATGATGAAGCGCAATATCCTGGCAGTGGTTATCCCTGCCCTGCTGGCAGCCGGTGCAGCTAACGCAGCAGAAATCTATAACAAAAACGCTAACAAGCTGGACTTCTACGGTAAAGCTGTAGGTGAGCACATCTGGACCACCAACGGTGACACCAACAACGGTGATACCACCTATGCGCGTATCGGCTTCAAAGGTGAAACTCAGATTAATGACCAGCTGGCCGGTTACGGTCAGTGGGAATACAACATGGACGCTTCTTCCCAGGAAGGCGCTCAGGGCACCAAGACCCGTCTGGCATTCGCAGGCCTGAAAGCTGGTGACTACGGTTCATTCGACTACGGTCGTAACTACGGCGTGTTCTATGATGCGCTGGCTTCTACCGATATGTTCGTTATCTGGGGCGGTGACTCCCTGGCGGCAACCGACAACTTCATGACCGCACGTAGCACCGGTCTGGCTACCTACCGTAACTCTGACTTCTTCGGTCTGGTTGACGGCCTGGCAGTAGGTCTGCAGTATCAGGGTAAAAACGAGTCTGGCCACACCACCAGCCGTCAGAACGGCGACGGCGGCAGCTACTCTCTGGGCTATGACTTCGCTGAAGGCTTCAACGTAACCGCAGCCTACTCTAACTCTGACCGCTCTACTGCGCAGAGTGCAGACAATAAAGGCGAACGTGCTGAAGGCTGGGCAACCTCCCTGAAATATGATGCAAACAACCTGTACGCAGCAGTAATGTACGGCGAATCTCAGAACATGACCCGTGAAAACGACGGCGAGTTCGCGAACAAGACTCAGAACGTTGAAGCTGTGGTTCAGTACCAGTTCGACTTCGGTCTGCGTCCATCCGTGGGTTACGTACAGTCCAAAGGTAAAGATCTGACTGGTCGTAACGGTTTCTCCGGCGGCGATGCTGACCTGGTGAAATACGTAGAAGTGGGTACCTGGTACTACTTCAACAAGAACATGAACGTGTACGCTGCGTACCGCTTCAACCTGCTGGACGACAACAACTACACCGAAGCAACTGGCCTGTCTACCGACGACCAGGCGGGTGTAGGTATCGTTTACCAGTTCTAATCAGTACACCACTTTGTTATATGTCTAAAAAACAGGGCTTCGGCCCTGTTTTTTTATGCCTGAAAGCAAAAAATGGCGACTTTTGAAAAGCCGCACGCTTTTTGTAGCAAACGGTTGGCATTTTGTAGAACTATCGTTAACCTGATAGCGGATTTCACTTCCGTAACCACAATGGAACTTCGTCATGTTTGAGAACATTACCGCCGCCCCTGCCGACCCTATTCTGGGCCTGGCCGATCTGTTTCGTGCCGATGACCGCCCCGGG
>NZ_JBBCPK010000032.1:0-46361 GCF_037150775.1 Leclercia sp. M50 | reverse complement strand
TTACACCTCAACGAAAACACGGAGGAAGTACAGATGTCTTTAATTAATACCAAAATCAAACCTTTCAAAAACCAGGCGTTCAAAAACGGTGAATTCATCGAAGTTACCGAGAAAGATACCGAAGGTCGCTGGAGCGTCTTCTTCTTCTATCCAGCTGACTTCACCTTCGTCTGCCCGACTGAACTGGGTGACGTTGCTGACCACTACAGCGAGTTCCAGAAGCTGGGCGTAGATATCTACTCTGTCTCTACTGACACCCACTTCACGCACAAAGCATGGCACAGCAGCTCTGAAACCATCGCGAAAATCAAATATGCGATGATCGGCGACCCAACTGGCGCCCTGACCCGTAACTTTGACAACATGCGTGAAGATCAAGGTCTGGCAGACCGTGGTACCTTCATCGTTGACCCGCAGGGCATCATCCAGGCGGTAGAAGTTACAGCTGAAGGCATCGGCCGTGACGCATCTGACCTGCTGCGTAAAGTGAAAGCGGCTCAGTACGTTGCTTCTCACCCAGGCGAAGTTTGCCCGGCGAAATGGAAAGAAGGCGACGCGACTCTGGCTCCGTCCCTGGACCTGGTTGGCAAAATCTAAATTTCCGTCGTATTTCGCGCCATAGCGGCGTTGGCGTCGCCTGCTCACCCCGGTCACTTACTTATGTAAGCTCCCGGGGACTCACAGGCTAGCCGCCTTGCTCTGACGCGAACCACTTTGGAGATTCGTTTGCAACGCCCGGCGGCGCTGCGCTTGCACAGGCCTACAAAACGCAGGCCGGGTAAACGAAGTGCCACCCGGCATTCAATGGGCGCATCCGCGCCCATTTCATTCCAGCACCATGATGCAAGTTGCACTCAGGCAGCCAGGATTAGGCCGCTTGCATGATGATGTTTTTTAAGCAGGAGATAAAGAATGCTCGACACAAATATGAAAACCCAGCTCAAAGCCTACCTTGAGAAGCTGACCAAACCTGTTGAGCTGATTGCCACGCTGGATGACAGCGCTAAATCGGCAGAAATCAAGGAACTGCTGGCGGAGATCGCCGACCTGTCCGAAAAGGTCACTTTTAAGGAAGACAACACCCTTGCGGTGCGTAAACCCTCTTTCCTGATCACCAACCCAGGTTCGACCCAGGGGCCGCGCTTTGCCGGTTCTCCGCTGGGACATGAATTTACCTCACTGGTGCTGGCCCTGCTGTGGACCGGTGGTCATCCGTCGAAGGAAGCGCAGGCATTACTTGAGCAGATCCGCGACCTGGATGGTGATTTTGAATTCGAAACCTACTACTCGCTCTCCTGCCATAACTGCCCGGACGTGGTGCAGGCGCTGAACCTGATGGCGGTGCTGAACCCGCGCATCAAACACACCGCCATTGACGGCGGGGTGTTCCAGAACGAAATCACCGATCGTAACGTGATGGGTGTTCCGGCGGTGTTTGTGAACGGTAAAGAGTTTGGACAGGGTCGTATGACGCTGGCTGAAATCGTCGCTAAAGTGGATACCGGCGCGGAAAAACGTGCAGCAGAAGAGCTGAACAAGCGTGATGCCTATGACGTGCTGATTGTCGGTTCCGGCCCGGCGGGTGCGGCGGCTGCGGTTTACTCTGCCCGTAAAGGTATTCGCACCGGTCTGATGGGCGAACGCTTTGGCGGCCAGGTACTGGATACGGTGGATATTGAAAACTATATCTCCGTGCCTAAAACCGAAGGTCAGAAACTGGCTGGCGCCCTGAAAGCGCACGTCAGCGAATATGAAGTGGATGTGATCGACAGCCAGAGCGCCAGCAAACTGGTGCCGGCAGCGCAGGAAGGCGGTTTCCACCAGATTGAAACGGCATCTGGTGCGGTGCTGAAAGCGCGCAGCGTGATCATTGCTACCGGTGCCAAATGGCGCAACATGAACGTGCCTGGCGAAGAACAGTATCGCACCAAAGGGGTAACCTACTGCCCGCACTGCGACGGCCCGCTCTTCAAAGGCAAACGCGTGGCGGTAATTGGTGGCGGTAACTCCGGTGTGGAAGCGGCCATCGACCTCGCCGGTATCGTGGAGCACGTTACGCTGCTGGAGTTCGCGCCAGAGATGAAAGCCGATCAGGTCCTGCAGGATAAAGTGCGCAGCCTGAACAACGTCGACATCATCCTGAACGCGCAGACCACCGAAGTGACAGGCGATGGCAGTAAAGTGACCGGCCTTGAGTACCGCGACCGCGTGAGTGGTGACGTACACAGCGTTCAGCTTTCGGGGATCTTTGTGCAGATTGGTCTGCTGCCGAACACCACCTGGCTGGAAGGCGCCATTGAGCGTAACCGCATGGGCGAGATCATCATCGACGCCAAGTGTGAGACCAGCGTGAAGGGCGTATTTGCGGCGGGCGACTGCACCACCGTACCGTACAAACAGATCATCATCGCCACCGGCGAAGGGGCGAAAGCGTCACTGAGCGCCTTTGATCATCTGATTCGTACCAAAACAGCATAAGAACGTAAGACAACACCTGCACTGTAAAGAGGCTACCCTGGGGTAGCCTCTTTTTTTTATCTCACGACCAGCACCGGCACAAAGGCGTGGCGGATCACGCTGGAGGCGTTCGACCCCAGCAGATGGGTGGAGATTGACGGGTTACGTGACCCGATCACCACGATATCGGCCTTCAGCTCGCTGGCCATCTCATTCACGACGTCACGCACGTGACCAAAACAGACATGGGTTCTGAGACGTGAGGAGTCGATGCTGAAGTGGCCGATCATGGTCTGCAGCCGGGCTTGTGCTTCTTTTTCGATATGCTCTTCAAAGCGGCGCATATCGGCGGCAAAGCGATGCAATCCGAAGGTGGACGAGCCCGGTAAAACATGCAGTAAGTGAATAATACCATCCTGCTGCGCCAGGAATTCAGCGTGGCGAATCGCCTTGTCGCTCAATTCCATCTCAAAAACATCCACCGGCATAATAATCGTCTAGTACATACCCGTTTCTCCCTGTTTATTTACGCTTATTCCATTCAAACACAAAATATAAGCAAATTCTGATAGCTGGCAGGCATTTTTTAATATCGTCGCGCTTGTAGGCCAGGAATAATCCCAAAGGCGTGCAATTTCCCGGTATATCCCCGCTGATGGCTACCCTTTTAAGGTAAACCCGCATTTTTTCTCTGAATCCGGAGGTCGAATGAAAGCATTGACGTATCATGGCCCACATAACGTTAAGGTTGAAACGGTACCCGATCCGGCCATCGAGCAAGCTGACGATATTATCCTGCGCATCACCGCCACCGCGATCTGCGGTTCTGATCTGCATCTCTATCATGGGAAGATCCCGAAGGTGGAACATGGCGATATCTTCGGCCATGAGTTTATGGGGGAAGTGGTGGAGACCGGCCGAGAGGTGAAAAATCTCGCTAAGGGCGATCGCGTGGTGATCCCCTTTGTGATTGCCTGCGGCGACTGCTTTTTCTGCCGCCTGCAGCATTATGCCGCCTGTGAAAATACCAACAGCGGGCGCGGCGCCTCCCTGAATAAAAAACAGATCCCACCTCCGGCTGCGCTTTTTGGCTATAGCCATCTTTACGGTGGTGTGCCCGGCGGCCAGGCGGAATATGTCCGCGTGCCAAAAGGCAACGTCGGCCCCTTTAAGGTGCCGCCGCTGCTGTCAGATGATAAGGCCCTGTTCATGTCGGACATCCTGCCCACTGCCTGGCAGGCCGCCAAAAATGCCCAGATCACTCAGGGCAGCAGCGTCGCGGTATTTGGCGCCGGGCCAGTAGGCCTCCTGACCGTTGCCTGCGCACGTTACCTCGGGGCCGAGCAGATTTTTATCGTCGATCATCACGACTACCGACTGCGCTTCGCCCAGGATCGTTACGGCGCGATCCCGATTAACTTTGATCGCGACGACGATGCCGCAGAAAAAATCATTGAGCAGACCCGGGGCCAGCGTGGGGTGGATGCTGTTATCGATGCGGTAGGTTTTGAGGCGAAAGGGAGCACTACGGAAACGGTGCTGACCAACCTCAAGCTCGAGGGCAGCAGCGGTAAAGCCCTGCGGCAGTGTATTGCTGCGGTACGGCGCGGTGGGATCGTCAGCGTGCCGGGCGTCTATGCCGGCTTTATTCATGGTTTCCTGTTTGGCGATGCCTTTGACAAAGGGCTCACCTTTAAAATGGGGCAGACTGACGTTCATGCCTGGCTGGGTGAACTGTTGCCGCTGATCGAGCAGGGGCTGCTCACGCCTGAAGAGATCGTCACCCATTATATGCCGTTTGAAGAGGCGGCTCGCGGATATGAGATCTTTGATAAGCGTCAGGAAGAGTGCCGGAAAATTATTCTGGTGCCTGGTGCACAAAGCGCGGAAGTGGCAAAAGAGCGGGTCACGGGGCTGGTCAACCCTATGCCTGGCGGCGTGATCTGATAGCGGAAGGCCGGAAAGAGGATGCCCCGGCATCCTCTGGGTTAAGCGCGTAAACGCTTATTCAGATGGGCTTAACGCAGGTATTCGCCTGCTGCTTCAGGCTGCCAGAGCAGTTCCAGCACCTCCAGATGCGTGGCGGTACCGCCTGGCAGTTCCCAATGGATAGTGTCGCCGGTACGCAGGCCAATCAACGCGGCCCCCACCGGTGCCAGGACCGACAGTTGCGTGCTGCTGTCGGTCATCTGCGCCGGGTAGACCAGCGTGCGGGTACGCACTTCGCCAGTGGTCAAATCGCGGAATTTCACCTGGCTGTTCATGGTGACCACGTCAGACGGCATGTCCTGCGGGGCACACATCTGGGCACGATCCAGTTCAGCGTTCAGGGCATCTGCGACGGGCAGCGATGCAAAGGCCGGTTGCTCCAGCAGGCGGTCGATACGTTCAGCATCGAGTTCGTTAATGATAATGGTGGGTCTGGACATTATTTACTCCATGTCGTTAATGCTGCGACAACCGCAGAAGATGCCAAAAGAAAACCCTCGCCATCCGGTAGCGAGGGTTTAACGATAACTGATAATACTGAGTCTGCGCCCGGGTTTGAAGTGATGGCTGTCACATTCATGGTGTGGATTGAGTTCCAGGCTGTCATCTGCCTCTATAGTATGAATTTTGTACGAAAAACGTGATCGTTCGCCGATTTGGATTATCCTTTTTATGCGCCCTTACAAAGTGAGCGCCGCTGATAAGCGTTGATAAACGACACATATTCATTCTTCATTTCATACGGATTGCGTTACGCTGATCCTCTTGGGGCAGGGGGATGAGCGAAGCGTAATCCGTGCCTGCCGGTTTACATTCCAAACCTGTTCAGAGAGCGCTATGTACTTTTATCAACCTTCCCAGGGACACGGCCTGCCGCACGATCCACTTAACGCCATTGTTGGCCCACGTCCGATTGGCTGGATTGCCTCGTGCGATCCTGAAGGACGCCCCAATCTGGCCCCCTACAGCTTCTTCAACTGTTTTAATTACCATCCGCCCATCATCGGTTTTGCCAGCACCGGCTGGAAGGACAGCGTGCGCAATATTGTCGAGACCGGGGAGTTTGTCTGGAATCTCACCACCCGTGAGCTGGCCAGCGCCATGAATGAGACCTCTGCCAGCCTCGCGCACGGGGAGGATGAGTTTTTACGTGCCGGGCTGACTAAAGCGGAGAGCCAGCTGGTGAAGGTGCCGCGCGTCGCCGAAAGTCCGGTCAATTTTGAGTGCCGCCTGTCCCAGTGTATCCAGTTGACTGCCGCCAGCGGCGCTCCGGTCGATACCTGGCTGGTGCTGGGGGAAGTGGTGGGGATCCACATTGACGAAAACCTGCTGCAGGACGGGATCTATCAGACGGCGAAAGCCCAGCCGGTGCTGCGCGCCGGTGGCCCGACGGCGTACTTCGCCATTAGCGAGGATCAACGCTTTGACCTGGTCCGCCCGGACGCGCGAAAAGGGTAAGATCTCAGTAACCGATTTTGTCGATCACAAACTGTTTGCCACAGTTGCCCGGATGCGGCTGTGGCACAAATGAGGAGGTTGCCAGCGGGGCGTTGATGCTGGCCGCGGTGAGGGAAAGCTGTACTTCCGTGAGATAGGCCGGATTACCGCTGCAGCTGAGCTTGACGGCTTTCACCGTTGTCGGCCCCCAGCTTCTGGCGACGGCGGCGTCAAAGGCGCTGCGGGTGACGGTTTTGCCGTAGTTGGCCGCGAGGAACTGCCCCAGCGGGCTGGCTTTGACTTCCTGGTTCATGCGCACCATGGTGCCGAAATAGGCGTCGGGATCGAACCCAAAGCAGACGCCGTGTTTGGCATATTCGTAACGTTCGAGGCAGGAGTTGCCGCCTGCGCCGGGCATCACCTCATTTAGCTTCGCTGCACCGGTCAGCGACAGGCCGGTCTCGGCGGCGTCGCATTTACGGCTGGCTTTTGCCTCCGGCATATTGGGAATGGGGCGGGTGGCGCAGCCATAGCGCATCCAGCGGCGATCGTCGACGCCGCGAGCGGCGATAGATTTCGGCAAGCCCGGCCACAGGCCGTGAACGGTGAGGATCGTCGTTTTGTCGTTACGCTCTTTTTGCAGGCGGCACTCATCTGGCGCTGCGCGGTTGCGGTCATGCAGGCTCTGGCAAAAACCAGATTGCCATGAGAGCGCCAGCACGTAGCGATCGAAATCCGCATATTGCGTCGCCTGAAGCGGGGCGGCCTGCCCCGGGAAAGCGCACAGCGCAACTGCGGTTACGCTGACAGGCAAAACGAAATCCTTTCTGAACATGTCAATTCCTGATGGTTGAATGCAAAATATTGCTGGTGCTTATTAAAGCACAAAAAGCGCCCGCAGGCGCTTTATGCTGTGGCGTGGCTTAGCCCACGGCGGTGCCAGGCACCAGTACTTCCGTGGCAATAATCACGATAATCAGCCCAACCAGCACCGGAACAGAGGTGCGTTTTACCACTTCGAACGGCGAAATCTTCGCCATCCCGGCAACGGCGACCACGACACCGGAAACCGGGGAGATGGTGCGGCCCAGGTTGGAGGCCTGCAGCATCGGGATGGTGAGATAGGCCGGGTTAATACCGGACGAGTGCGCCAGTTTCGGGATCATTTCCACGAAGGCGTAGAACGGCGCATTACCGGAGCCGGTGGTCATCGCCGCCAGCATGGTCAGGACAACCAGCACCATCATCAGGATGATACTCGCCGAACCAAACGAGGTGGCGATGGAGATCAGGCTCTGGATAAAGCCGATAGTGCTCAGCCCCTGGGCAAAGACCCCGGCCGCCACCAGCAGCATCACCACCCCGGCGAAAGCATCCGCCATGCCGCGATAGGCCACTTCCAGGCCGCTAAAGACTTTCTGAGTATTGAAGCCGCGAACAAATTCCAGCAGTGCGGCAATCAGCATGCAGAGCACCAGAATGGTGATGATATGCAGTTCCGGACCCCATTTGCCGTCGAAAATCAGCACGCCGACGATGGGCGTAAACGGCAGAATCGCATAGAAGGAGGGGGCGGTGGTGGTGATTTCGCTGACGTCGAGGCGTTCGTGCGAGATGTTCTCTTTATTATCGAGGTAGCGCTGCCAGAAGAAGTGCGCAATTGCCATGCCGATAATGGCGGCAATAGAGATCGGCAGTGTGGTTTTAAAGGCGAAATCGATCAGCGGCATCTCGGCGGCTTTAGCGGCCAGTACCACGTCACCGGAGGTGGGGGAGAGAATAATCGCTGCCGGGGAGGCACAGATGGCTGCCGCCGCACCGCGACTGATCCCCACGTTGACCATTACCGGGAACAGGGTCGCCATCAACAGTACCCCGAGGCCCGTCGCTGACGACACGGCCAGTGACATCAGGCAGGCGACAAAATAGGCGGCAATCATCAGCAGGTAAGGGGAGTTGATATAGCTCAGCGGCTTTGAGGCCAGCTTAACGACCATATCATTGGCGCCGATGTGGGTCATATAGGCGGCAAAGCCGCAGAGCATCATGATCATCATCCCCAGATCGCCACCGCGGCTCATCAGCAGGATTTTGATATATTCAATGATGTCGGTTGCGGTGTAACCGGTGCTGGTGGCACTGGACGGCAGCACCTGGTGACCCATCAGGGCACTGACAATCAACAGAGTCAGACCGCCGACAAAGAGCACCCCGGTAGCGGAGTAACCTTTAATGATGTAGCGTGCGACGCCGACAATGACAACCACCCCGATCAGGAGCTCGATAAACGTTAGCATGGTTTCCTCTGTTTCCCGACGCCCCCAGAGCGAAGGATAAAGTAGCAATGAAAATAAGGTGACAAAATGTGCCGAAATAATGGCCCGGTCTCGCTGACTAAAATCAATAAATCGGCGACTAAAGCGTCGTTGTTGCCGATTTTCTGCTGCAGCGCTATGTATCTTCGCTGGTTGGTCCTGGTTCGCGTGTGGACGCGCGATCACCACACTCCTTAAACCCGCCTCTGGCGTCTCTCTGCTGCAGAAAGGAACCCGATACATTCAGATAATCAAATTTCAATACGCTTTAACCGTCACTTCGCGGATAATATTTTACCGCTCGGATCGCTCTTAAAATATATTTAAGATGGGCTTATGCGGATAAAAATATTACCTTTTTAGCCGTTATTTCAATGCGGATAAATATCCGGCAAAGGCGTCCTGGCGCGATGCGTGTTGCCAGCCTGAGGGGTGGGCGGTTGAGGGGTTCTCGACGGTATAGGAGCCGCGCAACACCGCTGCGATAGGGGGTAAGCTATTCGTATGCTATATAAGCTATTGCATCATCATTAATTTTTCTTAAAACCATCTTAATATTTTGCGGTAAGCCATTTTTTATCAGGACAATTCTTATCTGCTGCGCTGAATAATTAAGATAAACGCCAATGTCGTCATGTTTCCATTCCGCTATTCTGTGCGAGAAGATGCGGTGAATATGAAAATGGTAATTTGATTGTGACGTTTTTTAATAAATCTTTCCTTATTTTTTCTTTTATTTTTGCTCAGTTACCTTTTTCAACTGCGGCAATGGCTAAAGATGTACCTACTCTCAGGGACTGGGTCAAAACGATCCACAACGATATGGTTGAAACCTGGGAGGCACCCCAGCATTACGATCTCTATGTCCCCGCCATCACCTGGCATGCCCGCTTTGCCTACGATAAAGAGAAGACCGATCGCTATAACGAACGTCCGTGGGGCGCGGGAGCGGGCCAGTCGCGCTGGGATGAAAAAGGTAACTGGCATGGACTTTATGCCATGGCGTTTAAAGACTCTTACAATAAATGGGAGCCGATTGCGGGCTACGGTTGGGAGAAAACCTGGCGGCCGCTGGCCGATGACAACCTCCACCTGGGGCTCGGATTTACTGCTGCAGTGACGGCGCGCGATAACTGGAATTACATCCCCGTTCCGGTGCTCTTACCGCTGGCTTCTGTGGGATATGGTCCGGCAACCTTCCAGATGACCTACATCCCCGGTACCTATAGCAACGGCAACGTTTACTTCGCCTGGATGCGGTTTCAGTTTTAACTGAAAAAACTTTACACGCTGGTGATTTAATAGCCAGTTATTGAATAGTAAAGGATAAAAATTGGGCAGGAAAAATTAACGCGACTTTTGTCACTTTTCTTCAAAAAGCCACTGGACAAAACCGCTAACAATTGTTGTACTGATACCCGACACAGCATTTGTGTCCAATTTTCATGTAAAGGTAATTTTGATGTCTAAGATTAAAGGTAACGTTAAGTGGTTTAATGAGTCCAAAGGATTCGGTTTCATTACTCCGGAAGATGGCAGCAAAGACGTGTTCGTACACTTCTCTGCAATCCAGAGCAATGGTTTCAAAACTCTGGCTGAAGGTCAGCGCGTTGAGTTTGAAATCACTAACGGTGCCAAAGGCCCTTCTGCTGCTAACGTAATCGCTCTGTAATTCAGACGAGACAGCAAGAATTTCAAAACCCGCTCACCGAGCGGGTTTTTTTCGTTTTCAGCTCAGCTAAACATGTACAGTTTCAGAAAGCTGGCGATAATCAGTATGCCCAGCATCACCGCCCCTGCGCTTGCCATTTTCTCTTTCATTCCCACGCCCTCTCAGTCAACTGCCTCAAGGGTGCCTGAGAAAAATTAAGCCAACATTAAGGGCCGTGGTTTTAGTGCGCGTTAATTGCAGAAACTAACCAAAATGCGAGCGCGGTCATCATTAGCGAGCCCAGCAGATTGACCGCGACGTTCAGCAGCGCCCAGGCGGCGCGGCCATCCTGTAACAGGAACACCACTTCCGCCGAGAAGGTTGAGAACGTTGTCAGCCCGCCGCAGAAGCCGGTGGTGATCAATAATTTCCACACCGGATCGATGTGGGTCATCCTGTTGAACCACGCCAGCCCCAGGCCAATAATAAAGGCCCCCGTGAGATTCGCTGCCAGCGTGCCGAACGGGATTTGCTGATGCAGCGGATTAAACCGCATGCTCAACAGCCAGCGCGCCACGCTTCCTGTGCCCCCACCGATAAAAACGGCTAAAAGTAGTTGAAACACGAACAATACCTGCTGTTTGATGTGTAAGGGCTATGAGTGTAACGCCGTTTGAGGCAGGGGGAAAATATGTACGTGGCGGTTGGACAATTTGCAGTAACAGCGGAGTGGCAAAAAAATGCCGAAACCTGCGTGTCGCTGATGGCGCAGGCGGCAGAGCAGGGGGCATCGCTGCTGGTGCTGCCCGAAGCGCTGCTGGCACGTGATGATAACGATCCCGACCTCTCTGTAAAGTCCGCCCAGCAGCTCGACGGTGGCTTTCTGACGCGGTTGCTGGAGGAGAGCGCACGTAATCACCTGACCACGGTACTGACCGTACATGTTCCTTCAAGCGCAGGCAGGGCCATTAACACCCTTGTCGCCTTGCGCGACGGCAGGATCGTTGCGCAGTACGCCAAACTCCATCTTTATGATGCGTTCAGTATTCAGGAGTCCCGTCTGGTTGATGCGGGCTCGGTTGTACCGCCGCTGATTGAGATCGACGGCATCCATCTGGGGCTAATGACCTGCTACGATTTGCGCTTCCCGGAGATGGCATTGAATCTGGCGCTGGCGGGAGCAGAGGTATTGGTTTTACCTGCGGCATGGGTCAGAGGGCCGCTCAAGGAGCACCACTGGTCAACGCTTCTGGCGGCCCGGGCGCTGGATACAACCTGCTATGTGATCGCAGCAGGCGAGTGCGGCAATAAGAATATCGGTCAGAGCCGCATTATCGATCCCCTGGGCGTGACCATTGCAGCCGCGGCTGAAGGCCCGGCACTGTTGCTGGCTGAGATCGACCGGGAGCGCATCATCAAGGCGCGCCAGCAGTTGCCGGTCCTGCGCAACCGACGTTTCGCGCCACCGCAATTATTGTGAGTTTTTTAAACAACGCTTGATTCACCTTGTTACAGATTGCTATTGTGTGCGGGCGCCAAATGACCGTTAATAAGGTCGGGTTTTTAAGGCGCGAAATGCAGCCTGTTTACGTCAAGAAGGTATCTATGGGTGAGATTAGTATTACCAAACTGCTGGTGGTAGCCGCACTGGTTGTCCTGCTGTTTGGTACCAAAAAATTACGTACGCTGGGTGGAGACCTGGGTGCTGCCATCAAAGGCTTTAAAAAAGCGATGAACGACGATGACGCAACGGCAAAAAGAAGTGCCGACGCGGATATCACTGCCGAGAAGCTCTCTCACAAAGAGTAATGGCGACGCGATAAAGCGTTTGATAAAAAAAACCGGCCTGTAGCCGGTTTTTTTATGGGTGAACTGTAAGCTTTTGTGACGGGCTTACTTCACTTCTTCGCCTTTCGCCTGCATATCGGCGTGATAAGACGAACGCACAAACGGACCACAGGCGGCGTGGGTGAAGCCCATTGCCATCGCTTCGGCTTTCATCTCGTCAAACTCTTCCGGGCTGACGTAACGCTGCACCGGCAGGTGGTGACGGCTTGGCTGCAGATACTGGCCCAGCGTCAGCATGGTGACGCCATGACGACGCAGATCGCGCATCACCTCAACGATCTCTTCGTTGGTTTCACCCAGACCGACCATCAGGCCCGATTTTGTCGGGATATCCGGATGGGCTTCTTTAAAGCGCTCCAGCAGCTTCAGGGACCAGTTGTAATCTGCGCCCGGGCGTACCTGACGATAGAGGCGCGGTACGTTTTCCAGGTTATGGTTAAAGACATCTGGCGGGTTGGCGTTGAGGAGCTCCAGCGCGCGATCCATACGGCCACGGAAGTCTGGAACCAGCGTCTCAATCTTGATGGACGGGCTTTTTTCACGGATGGCAGTGATGCAGTCAGCAAAGTGCTGAGCGCCGCCGTCGCGCAGATCGTCACGGTCGACGGAGGTGATAACCACATAGCGCAATGCCATATCAGCAATGGTCTGCGCCAGTTTCTGGGGTTCATTGGCATCCGGGGCGACAGGACGTCCGTGGGCAACGTCACAGAATGGGCAACGGCGGGTACAGATTGCGCCGAGGATCATGAAGGTCGCGGTGCCGTGGTTGAAACATTCAGCGAGGTTCGGGCAGGAGGCCTCTTCACAAACAGAGTGAAGGCCGTTTTTGCGCATCGCCGCTTTAATTCCCTGAATACGCGAAGAGTCCGCCGGAAGTTTAATTTTCATCCATGCCGGTTTTCTTAACAGCGCTTCGCGCTCCGTAGCCACGTTTTTAACCGGGATTAGGGCCATTTTATCGGCATCGCGGTATTTAACACCGCGTTCCATCACAATGGGTTTACTCATAGCGTGCGTCTTCCAGTTGCGAATATCGAAGGAAAGCGTTTCAATTCAAGGGAATGTTGTATTTATCAACTATTTTTGAACGAACGACAGGCAGTATATCATTGATACGGACGATAAAGCAGCCTGCCCGGTCGCCAAATTGTAAAATAGTTGTTGTTTTGAGCCTTTTGTGCGGCATAACCCGCTTTTAGGGATGTGGATAAGGCTTAAAAGGCCTAGCGGATGACGTTGATGAGATTTTCCAGCACCGGGTCGCGCAGGCTCAGCTTGTTGTAATACAGCGAGATTTCTACGCATTCAGCATTGAGCGGGGCGAAGGGGATCTGCTCCAGCGGCCAGCAATGGCGTACCAGGTTAAACAGGCGCTCCGGGATGATACCAATCAGATCGCTGTTGCCAATCAGGGCGGCAATCGTAAAAAGATTGTAACTGCTGAAGTTGACCTGCTTTTCCGGGAAAATGTCGTTAATGCGCTGTCGCAGCCCATTCAGATTTTGGCCTTCCAGCGTCAGCAGCGTTTGCTCATAGCGCTGCAAATTGTCTACCGTAGCGGCCTGGCTCAACGCCGGATGGTTTTTACGGCAGATTAGCAGCAGTCTGTCGGCGAAAAGTACGTGGTGGCTCAGTGCACGGGCATTGAGGGAATTGCTGTCCACAATCAGATCGGACTGGAACTGGCCTAACTGCGTCTCGGCGTCAACGATCGAAATATTACGCAGCATCAGGTGTGGCGCATGAATCTTGACGGCCTGGTAGATTGGCGGCAGAACCAGAGCGCCTACGGTCGGGGTCGTGCCAATGGTGATAGTGCGCTGCTTATCGTAGCTGCCGGTGAGATCCAGCGCCCCGAGAATCGATTCCAGCCCCTGGCTGATATATTCGTGCAGATGTGTGGCGTAGGCGGTGGGGGTTACCCCCTGGCCTTTACGAATAAAGAGCGGATCGGGAAAAATGGTCCGTAATTTTTGAATGGACTGGCTAATTGCCGAGGGAGTGAGATTCAGAATTTTCGCAGCATTAACGATCCCTTTATGGACATATACCGCTTCAAAAATCGTCAGTAAGTTGAGATCGATATTACGTAAAGTCCGAAAAATTTGCGGTTTTGCATCACTGTCGATTTCACTCAAGCGCTTTTCTGAAACTTTATTATTATCCACGCTATCCCTCCATATATATTCACGATATAAATAATAGTTGAATTTAAATAATGTGCTTATTGAGATGGGCAAACTGCTTCTGTTAATTGAGGTTCTTTACATTAACTCTTTGAATGACATTGCTTTTAATCAGGCGTGACTGCGCCAGCCGGTTGGCCATGCCGACGCGGAAAAACAGGTGAAACGCGATTGTGCAGACGTGTTGCAGGCGTTTTGAAAATATAGAAAACAGGGGGTGTTGTAAAGGATAAATGGTTCAAATAAGAATGGCTCATCAAATAAATGAGCCAATCGGGAAGGGGAATTAAGCAGCAATATATTTATGTGGTGGATTGTTTAGCAGCGCTAAAATAGAGTTAACCAAATGTGGGCGCGCCATCTCGGGCGTAATGCCCTGGACCCACTCGCACATTTGCGCCATTTCCATCCCGGCATAACCGCAAGGGTTAATGCGCTGGAAAGGCGAAAGATCCATATTGATGTTTAATGCCAGACCGTGAAAAGAGCACCCTTTACGGATTCGCAGGCCGAGGGAGCATATTTTTCTTTCGCCGACATAGACGCCGGGCGCGTCCGCCCGCGGGTGCGCTTCAATATCAAATTCAGCCAGCGTATTCACCACCGTCTGTTCCAGCACCGTCACCAGCTCGCGCACGCCGAGCTTTCTGCGTTTCAGGTTGAGCAGAACATACATCACCTGTTGACCCGGCCCATGATAGGTAATCTGCCCACCACGATCGCTCTGGATAACCGGTATATCGCCAGGCATTAACAGATGCTCAGCTTTGCCCGCCTGACCCTGGGTAAAGACGGGGGGATGCTCTACCAGCCAGATCTCATCCGGCGTGTTCTCGTCGCGTGTGTCAGTGAATTCATGCATAGCCTGGGAGACAGGCTCATAGGGCTGCAGCCCTAGCTGGCGAACGAGAAGGGTATCCTGATACAAAACGATCTCTCCGAACGAAGGAACAAACTGTAGCGGGGAGTATATCACAGAGGGGAAGCAGGTTACCCGGCGATGCGGGTAACCGAAAGGCGTTAAAGCACCATACGAACGATATCGATATTGCCGAGCTCTTCGTACAGGGTCTCGACTTGTTCAATATGCGTGGCCGTGATGGTGATCGACACAGAGTGGTAGTTACCTTTGCTGCTTGGTTTCACCGTCGGAGAGTAGTCACCTGGCGCATGGCGCTGTACCACCTCAACCACCTGATCAACCAGCTCAGGCAACGCCTGTCCCATTACTTTGTAAGTAAAAGGAGTAGGGAATTCAAGCAGTTCATTAAGTTTGGTTTTCATGGGAGCTCCGGCAGTACGTCAAAAAAATAATAACTCCCACATCAGGTGGGAGTTATCAGGTTACATAGTATATGGGGACAGAAATCACACTTTCAAGTGTTCAATTCTTAACCAAACCAGTGATGGAACATCAATTTAATGTAATCAATGATTTTGCCGAAGAAATTGCCTTCAGGGATTTCATCCAGCACCACCAGTGGGCGCTGATCGATGGTTTTACCATCGAGCTGGAAGTTGATGGTGCCGACAACCTGGTTTTTCTTCAGCGGGGCGTGCAGCTCGCTGGCGTTCAGCACATAGCTGGCCTTCAGATCTTTCATGCGTCCACGAGGAATGGTCAGGTAGAGATCTTTATCTACACCCAGGGAGGCACGATCGTTATTACCGAACCAGACCGGCTCAGAAGCAAACTCTTTCCCTGCTTTAAGCGGGTTAACGGTTTCGAAGAAGCGGAAGCCCCAGGTCAGCAGCTTCTTGCTCTCAGTCTCGCGTCCTTTAAAGGTACGACCGCCCATCACGGCAGAGATAAGACGCATCTGGCCTTCCGTCGCCGAGGCGACCAGGTTGTAACCCGCTTTTTCAGTGTGGCCGGTTTTGATGCCGTCAACGTTCAGGCTGTTGTCCCACAGCAGGCCGTTACGGTTGGTCTGACGAATACCGTTAAAGGTGAACTCTTTCTCTTTGTAGATGGTGTATTCGTTCGGTACGTCACGGATCAGCGCCTGACCAATCAGCGCCATATCGCGCGCAGAGCTGTACTGACCTTCAGCATCCAGGCCGTGAACCGTCTGGAAGTGGCTGTTTTTCAGACCCAGCGCGCTCACGTAGCTGTTCATCAGGCCGACGAAGGCATCCTGGCTGCCAGCCGCAAAGTCTGCCATCGCCACGCAGGCATCGTTACCGGACTGCAGGTTGATGCCGCGGATCAGCTGAGAGACAGGCACCTGCATACCCGGTTTCAGGAACATCAAAGATGAGCCCTTAAATACCGGGTTGCCGGTAGCCCATGCATCGTTACCGATGGTGACCAGGTCGGTCTCTTTGAATTTACCTGCTTTCATGGCCTGACCGATGACATAGCTGGTCATCATTTTGGTCAGACTGGCCGGATCGCGTCGTGCATCAGCGTTCTGTTCAGCCAACACTTTGCCGGAGTTGTAGTCGATCAGGATGTAGGATTCCGCGTCGATCTGCGGAACGCCTGGGATCATGGTCTTGATATTCAGGTCATCGGCGTGAGCAACAGAGAGCGTGGCAGCGCAAAGCGCCGTAGTGAGCGCCATGCGCTGCATAAAACGAGCGGAGAAAGTGGTCTTCATGGTCAGAACAACGACATCCGTGATGGAATTAAAAAAAGTGCCTTACTATAGCAAATGCTATACAGGCAGGCATCCGACTTTCAGCATGAGAATGTGAATCATCATGACAAAAACTGACAATTCGGATACCGCCGATTATCATTTTGCAACAGCGATAAATGACTGTAACTGCGCTTCATTCTGCAGGCGCTGCTGCAACGCGGCGGCCTCAGATTTGCTGGCAAACGGGCCTAACTGGATACGCCAGACTGCGCCATTTTGCTCAACACGACCCGGAACACCAAACTGCTGGCCGAGGCGCTGCTGATACTGCTGCGCACGTGCCCGATCGCTGACTGCGCCAACCTGCACGACATAGCCACCGGCCTGGGCAGGGGCGGAAACGGGGGCCGTAACCGGCGCCTGAGTCGGAGCGGAAACTGGCGCAGTGACCGGAGCCGTCTGGTTCACCGGCGCGGTGACGACCGGCTGCGGCGCTGGCGGTTCGCTGCCTTCCAGTACACCTGGCGCAAGCGTGGTGGGTGCGCCGAGGAAGCCGCTGCTGCTGACCGGTGCGCCCATGCTGTCTTCGCTTTTCAGCGTGTCGTTACTGATGGGGCGCACGTCACCCTGCGGCGCAGCTTCGGAAACGGACGACGCGCTACCCATACCGCCGCTCAGATCGGGACGCGCGGGCAGGGCATAAGTCTGTTTTGCCACGGTAGTACAGGCCATACCCGGGCCGGATAGCGAACCGTCCTGGGCGACAATAATCGGGTCGATCCGCACTTTGGTGTTGTTTGACGTGTTCAGGCGGTCTGCCGCGGCGCGCGAAAGCGAGATGACGCGATCGTTGCCGTAAGGGCCCCGGTCATTAATACGCACCACGATCATCCGGCCATTCGCCAGGTTGGTGATACGCGCATAGCTCGGGATCGGCAGGGTCGGATGCGCAGCCGTAAGCTGCATTGGATCAAACACTTCACCGGATGCGGTCAGGTTGCTTCCCGGCTCAGCATCATAAATAGCCGCCAGGCCTGCCTGACTGAAGCGGGAAAGATCCTGGACGATTTTGTAGCTCTTACCGTCTCGCTCGTAATCCTGGTTCGCGGTAGCGCTGAGCGGTTCAAAACGCGGATCGGCTCCGCTGATCTCAACCACCGGACCATTACATACTGCCGGCTGCGGCGGTGCGATGGTCGCTTGCTGCTGACCATCGTCACTTGTACAGGCTGCCAGTAAACTCACTGCGATGCAGATCCCAGACCACTGCTTACGCATTGCGTGCCCCTTATACGCTTTTTGACAACATTTTTCTGTGTGTGTGGATCGACATGACGATCCCGAACCCGGCCATCAGAACAATCAGGGCCGAGCCTCCGTAACTCACCAGGGGAAGCGGTACGCCTACCACCGGCAGAATACCGCTCACCATACCAATATTTACGAAAACATAAACGAATAAAATCAACATCAAGCCACCGGCCATCACGCGGCCAAAGGTGGTTTGCGCCCGGGCAGCTATCCACAATCCACGCATGATCAACAGCAGGTAGAGCGCCAGCAGAATCAAAATCCCCACCAGACCTAACTCTTCGGCCAGTACCGCGAAAATAAAGTCGGTGTGACGTTCAGGCAGAAACTCAAGCTGCGACTGTGTTCCGTGCAGCCAGCCTTTACCGCGCAGGCCGCCAGAGCCGATTGCAATCTTCGACTGTATAATATGATAGCCTGCTCCCAGCGGGTCGCTCTCCGGATCCAGCAGCATCATCACACGCTGGCGCTGATAATCGTGCATCAGGAAGAACCACAGAATCGGTACAAAGGCTGCGACCAGCACCACCGCAATGCCGATAAGCCGCCAGCTCAGGCCAGAGAGGAACAGTACAAACAGGCCGGAGAGGGCGATCAGGATTGAGGTGCCGAGGTCTGGCTGCGCCGCCACCAGCAGCGTCGGCAGGAAGATCAGCACCAGCGCGATAGCCGTATTTTTCAGCGACGGCGGACACACATCACGGTTGATAAAGCGCGCCACCATGAGGGGGACGGCGATTTTCGCAATCTCTGAGGGCTGAAAACGCACAATACCCAGGTCGAGCCAGCGCTGCGCGCCTTTCGAAATCGCCCCGAACGCATCGACCGCCACCAGCAGAATAATACAGAAGATGTAGAGATAGGGGGCCCAGCCTTCGTAGACGCGCGGCGGGATCTGCGCCATCACCACCATGATGATCAGACCCATGGTGATCTGGCCGATCTTGCGTTCGGTCATCCCGAGGTCCTGGCCGCTGGCACTCCAGATGACCAGGGCGCTATAAACCAGCAGCGCCAGCAGGATCAGCAGCATGGCCGGGTCGATGTGGATCTTGTCCCACAGCGATTTTTTATTCGGATTATCCGTCACGATTATTGGTCCTCCGCGCCGGCGGCAGCCGGGCTCTCGCTCGGCAGGTCAGTGTTGTTGTCACCCAGCATAATGTGGTCAAGGATCTGGCGCATAATGGTGCCGACCGCCGGGCCGGCACCGCCGTTTTCCAGAATGATCGACACAGCAACCTGTGGGTTCTCATAAGGGGCAAACGCAATCATCAGCTTATGGTCACGCAGGCGTTCAGCAATTTTGTGTGCGTTATAGGTTTCGTTCGCCTTCAGGCCGAAGACCTGCGCAGTACCGGATTTGGCAGCAATTTTGTACGGTGCGCCGGCAAAGTACTTATGGGCTGTACCGTTCGCGCGGTTAGCAACGCCGTACATCCCGTCTTTGGCAATTTCCCAGTAACCGGAGTGGATGTCTCCCACCGGCGGTTCATGGGGCTGCGCCCACGGCACTTTTTTGCCATCTTCGACGGTGCTCATTAGCAGGTGCGGCACTTTCACCACCCCGTCGTTGATAAGGATCATCAGCGCTTTGTTCATCTGGATCGGGGTCGCGGTCCAGTAGCCCTGGCCGATGCCTACCGGAATGGTGTCACCCTGATACCACGGCTTTTTAAAGCGTTTCAGCTTCCATTCGCGGGTTGGCATGTTACCGGAACGCTCTTCGGCCAGGTCGATACCGGTGTAATGACCATAGCCAAATTTGCCCATCCATTCCGAGAGACGGTCGATGCCCATATCGTAGGCCACCTGGTAGAAGAAGGTGTCCGCCGACTCCTCCAGCGATTTGGTGACGTTCAGATGACCGTGCCCCCACTTTTTCCAGTCGCGGTAGCGTTTTTCAGATCCCGGCAGCTGCCACCAGCCCGGGTCGAAGAGACCGGTGTTGCGGGTGATGACCCCGGCGCTCAGGGCCGAGACCGCCACATAAGGTTTCACCGTTGACGCAGGCGGATAGACCCCCTGGGTCGCGCGGTTGACCAGCGGCGTATTCGGGTCGTTGAGCAGGCCAGAATAGTCTTTGCTGGAGATGCCATCCACAAACAGGTTCGGGTCATAGCTCGGGGTTGAAACCAGCGACAGAATGCTGCCGGTGCGCGGATCGGTGACAATCACCGCCGCACGACTGCCTGCCAGCAGGGTTTCGATATACTGCTGGAGCTTAAGATCCAGGGTCAGATAGATGTCATGTCCGGCCTGCGGCGGCACCTCTTTCAACTGACGGATCACCCTTCCCCGGTTGTTAACCTCAACTTCTTCATAACCGGTCTGGCCGTGGAGAACGTCTTCGTAATAACGCTCAATACCCAGCTTACCGATATCGTGCGTTGCCGCGTAGTTGGCGAGCTTGCCATCTTTATCCAGCCTGTCGACATCTTTATCGTTGATTTTCGAGACATAGCCGATAACGTGGGTCAGGGCAGAGCCGTACGGATAGAAGCGACGTTTGTAGCCTTTAACTTCCACGCCGGGGAAGCGGTACTGGTTCACGGCGAAGCGGGCAACCTGCACTTCGGTGAGGTTGGTTTTTACCGGGATCGAGGTAAAGCGGTGCGAGCGTGAGCGCTCTTTTTTGAAGGCGGCGATATCGTCATCAGTAAGATCGACCACGTTGCGCAGCGCATCAAGCGTCTGCTGCACGTTATCGACCTTCTCCGGCATCATTTCAATCTGGTAGATGGTGCGGTTCAGCGCCAGCGGCGTACCGTTGCGGTCATAGATGATGCCGCGACTGGGGGCGATGGGAACAAGTTTGATGCGGTTTTCGTTGGAGCGGGTCTGGTAATCGGTAAAACGGACAATCTGCAGATTATAGAGGTTGGCGATCAGCACGCCAGTCAGCAGCAAAATCCCCAAAAAGGCGACCAGCGCCCGGCGCACAAACAGCGCGGACTCAGCCGTATAGTCGCGAAAAGAATTCTGTAGTTTCATCCGCTGCTTAATTTATCCAGGACTTAATCATTACTCACGGTGATAAGGGTGGTTGGTCGTGATGCTCCACGCGCGGTAGAGGCTTTCAGCAACCAGAACCCGAACCAGCGGGTGGGGGAGCGTCAGCGCGGAGAGAGACCAACTCTGTTCTGCTGCCGCTTTGCAGGCGGGGGATAACCCCTCCGGTCCGCCAATTAACAGGCTGACGTCGCGACCGTCCTGCTTCCAGCGTTCCAGCTCAACCGCCAGTTGCGGCGTATCCCAGGGTTTGCCCGGAATATCGAGAGTGACGATGCGGTTTTTACCGGCAGCAGCCAGCATCAGCTCACCCTCTTTATCGAGAATACGTTTGATATCCGCGTTTTTACCGCGCTTGCCAGCGGGGATCTCCACCAGCTCGAACGGCATGTCTTTTGGAAAACGACGCAGATATTCAGTAAACCCCGTTTGTACCCAGTCGGGCATTTTTGTACCGACGGCTACCAGTTGCAGCTTCACGCATTAACCCCAGAGTTTTTCCAGTTCATACAGGCGACGGCTCTCTTCCTGCATGACGTGGACAATCACATCGCCAAGGTCAACGACGACCCAGTCAGCGGTCGCTTCGCCTTCAACGCCGAGCGGCATCATGCCGGCAGCGCGAGACTCCTGAACCACATGATCGGCGATGGAGGCAACATGGCGCGTAGAAGTGCCGGTGCAGATAATCATGCAATCGGTGATGCTTGATTTGCCCTGAACGTCGATGGCAATGATGTCCTGACCTTTCAGATCATCAATTTTGTCGATAACAAAATCCTGGAGTGCTTTACCCTGCAAGTTTTCCCCCTGGGAGAGTGAGATTGAACAACTATAAATTCGTAGCCAGACAGTATACCTGAACTGGCTGCAGTGTCGGGACAAATGTCACCGGACGGGCATGAGAAGGCGGGTATCATCCCACCCTCAGCCGAAGATTGCATCGCCATTTTTGTAAAACAGTTTTTGTAAAACAGTGCTGGCGGGAAGTCTGGCAGCGGAGGATATCAGCCTGGTCGGGGGTGTCAATGGCGAGAGCGCGAATGGCGCGCTTTTTCTCCCGGGCGCCAGTCAGTTGCTGCTTTTCTGATACAACCCCTGCTGTTGAATATAACGCAACACCGGCATCGGTAACATCTCATCACAGGGGAGCCCCTGCTGCAGACGCTGGCGGATAAGCGTGGCTGAGATATCAAACCAGGGCGTCTCCGCGAGGTAAATTTTGCCGGCAGGCTGGTTGTGCAGATCTTCAGATTGATAAGTCAGGTGCTGCTCCAGCCACAGCTGATGCCGCTCCTCTTTCATCGCCAGGGGATAGCCTGGCCGACGGCAGACGATTAAATGGCTGTTATCAAGGATTGTTTCGTACTGATACCAGCTCGGGAAATTGAGCAGCGAGTCCTGGCCGATAATAAAGGCCAGCGGTTTTTCCGGCCCCTGTTCGCGTCGCCACTCCTCTAGCGTCTGTGCCGTATAGGAAGGGCTGTTCCGGCGCAGCTCGCGCTCATCAAGAACAAACAGCGGTTTATCGGCGATCGCCAGCTCCAGCATCTGTTTGCGCTGGGCGGGGGTAGCCTCGGGCTGCGGGCGATGCGGCGGCACGTTGTTCGGCATAATAGTGACGCATTGCAGGCCAATCTGGTTGGCCAGGATCTCGACCGGTTTCAGATGCCCATAGTGGATGGGATCAAAGGTGCCGCCATAGAGTGCCTGTAGAGAGTGCATCTCTTACCCTTCTATAAAAATGTCCGCCAGCGCCTTGTGGCACAGCAGCAGCGAAAGACTTTCCAGCTCAGACCAGATCGACTGACCGTAATCCTGCTTCAGGGTCAGTTCGGTGCGTGTCAGAAGCTGAACGGCCTGGCGCAGCTGTTCCGGGCTCAGCCGGTTCAGGGCTTCGGTGGTCATGACGCGACGGTTCTGCCAGACCCGGTGTTTATCAAACAGCGCGCGCAAAGGCGTATGCGCTGACTGGCGTTTAAGCGTCACCAGCAGCAGCAGTTCCCGCTGTAAGGTTCGCAGCAGAATCACCGGCTCGCTGCCTTCGAGACGCAGCTGCTGCAGAATATGCAGAGCGCGTTTGCTCTTAGCGGACAGCAGGGCATCGACCCAGTGGAAAGGGGTAAAGTGCGCCGCGTCGTTAACTGCCTGCTCAACGCGCGGTAAGGTCAGTTTGCCATCGGGCCAGAGCAGCGCCAGCCGCTCCAGAGCCTGGGCCAGCGCCAGCAGATTACCTTCGTAACAGTAACAAAGGAGCTGATTGGCCGCGTCATCCAGCTGCAGATTGCGCTGCTTTGCCCGGGCTGCCACCCATTTTGGCAGATGCGCCTGCTCCGGTGTCTGGCAGGTCACCAGCACCGAATGGTTTGCCAGCGCCGTAAACCAGGCGGCATTTTCCTGCGCTTTGGTCAGTTTATTGCCGCGAACGATCAACAGCAGATCGCTGTGCAGCAGGCTAACCAGCGTGGCAAGCTGTTCGTTGATCGCCGCGTTAGGGCCGTTTTCCGGGAGCTGGATAAGCAGCGTTTGCCGGGCAGCAAACAGGCTCATGGCCTGGCAAAGGGAGAAAATCTCCTGCCAGTCGGTGCTGTTATCCAGGGTGAAACTGTGGTGCTCCTCAAAGCCCTGAGTGGCCGCAAACTGACGCACGGCGTCCTGGCTTTCCTGGAGCAGCAGCGGATCGTTTCCGAGAAGCAGATACGCCGCGCGCAGCCCTTCATTGAGCTGCGCGCGGAGTTGTTCAGGGTACAACCTGAGCATTACTGACCCAGCGTCGTGGAGACGCGCGAGGAGGATGCCGTTGGCTGAGCAGCAGGCTGAGCTTTCAGGTCATTCTCTTTTTCAGCAGTCTGGACGCTCGGCAGCTTACGGATCAGCTGTTCCGCCGCCTTGTCGTACATTTCGTTGATGATAATGGTCTGCTCAGCGTCTTTCGCCAGTGCCGTCTGCGGGTTATCGAAGAACGAACGGTAGACCTTGGTGCTGATAGGGTAAATGTCGCTACCCGGGATCAGTACCGCAGCGTGCACTTCCATCACCATCTGGTATTCCGCAGTACGACCATCCTGGAAGATGGAGGCGGTATCCTGGCTCAGGGTAGAGTTCAGGATGCGGAACGATGGGATGTCCTGGCGCAGCGTACCTTTTTCGATCAGTTCAACGCCGTTTAGACGCAGCTGGTTACGAATGGCACGGCTAAGCGGACCATTTGGATCGCCCGAATCGAAAATCATCGTTTTCATCTGCTCCGGCACCTGTGTGGTGTTACGCAGATGCCAGCCACATCCGGCGGTGACCAGCACCGCCAGCGATAACAGTAATGTTGCCAGTTGTCGCACGCTTCCTCCCGCGCTTAGCCAACGACCAGGTTCAGCAGTTTACCAGGCACGTAGATCACTTTACGTACGGTAACGCCATCAAGATACTTCGCCACCAGAGTTTCCTGGCCAGCACGCTCGCGGACCTGCTCTTCGGTTGCATCAACCGGAACAGTAATCTTACCGCGAACTTTACCGTTGACCTGCACGACGACCAGCGTGGTGTTTTCCACCATTGCGGATTCATCAGCCACCGGCCACGGCGCATTGTCGATATCGCCTTCGCCGTTCAGCTCCTGCCACAGGGTGAAGCTGACGTGCGGGGTGAACGGGTTCAACATACGTACCACTGCCAGCAGCGCTTCACGCATGATGGCGCGATCCTGCTCGCCCTCCTGCGGGGCTTTCGCCAGCTTGTTCATCAATTCCATAATAGCCGCAATTGCGGTATTGAAGGTCTGACGGCGACCAATATCATCAGTCACTTTGGCAATCGTTTTATGCACATCGCGACGCAGTGCCTGCTGATCTTCCGTCAGCGCCGCGGTATTCAGTGCCGGTGCGTCACCCTGAGCGGTGTGCTCGTAAACCAGTTTCCAGACACGTTTCAGGAAGCGGTTAGCCCCTTCCACGCCGGACTCCTGCCATTCCAGAGTCATATCCGCCGGCGAGGCGAACATCATGAACAGGCGCACGGTATCGGCACCGTAGCGCTCAACCATCACCTGCGGGTCAATGCCGTTGTTTTTGGACTTCGACATTTTGCTCATGCCGGTATAAACCAGCTCGTGGCCCGCGGCATCTTTCGCCTTCACGATACGGCCTTTTTCGTCGCGCTCAACGATGGCATCAACCGGGGAGACCCAGTTACGCTCGCCGTTTGCGCCCACGTAGTAGAAGGCATCTGCCAGCACCATGCCCTGACACAGCAGCTGTTTGGCTGGCTCGTCAGAGTTCACCAGGCCCGCGTCGCGCATCAGCTTGTGGAAGAAGCGGAAGTAGAGCAGGTGCATAATGGCGTGTTCGATACCGCCAATGTAAATATCTACCGGCAGCCAGTAGTTTGCGGCTTTGGAATCCAGCATCCCTTCCTGATGCTGCGGGCAGGTGTAACGCGCATAGTACCAGGAGGACTCCATAAAGGTGTCGAAGGTGTCGGTTTCACGCAGCGCAGGCATACCGTTTACGGTAGTCTTCGCCCACTCAGGGTCGGCTTTGATTGGGCTGGTGATGCCGTCCATGACCACATCTTCCGGCAGGATCACCGGGAGTTGATCTTCTGGCGTTGGCATAACGGTGCCATCTTCCAGGGTGACCATTGGAATTGGCGCGCCCCAGTAACGCTGACGGGAAACGCCCCAGTCGCGCAGACGGTAGTTAACTTTACGCTCGCCGACGCCCAGCGCGGCCAGTTTGTCAGCAATGGCGTTAAAGCCCTCTTCAAAGCTCAGGCCGCTAAATTCACCGGAGTTAAACAGGGTGCCTTTTTCGGTCAATGCCTGTTCAGACAGGTCAGGCTCGCTGCCATCTGCTGCCAGGATAACCGGCTTGATCGCCAGGTTGTATTTGGTGGCAAATTCGTAGTCGCGCTGATCGTGACCCGGAACGGCCATCACCGCACCAGTACCGTATTCCATCAGGACGAAGTTGGCGACCCAGACCGGGATCGCTTCGCCCGTCAGCGGGTGTTTGGCATAGAAACCGGTGGCAACGCCTTTTTTCTCCATCGTTGCCATGTCAGCTTCGGCAACTTTGGTGTTGCGGCATTCGTCGATAAAGGCAGCCAGTTCCGGGTTGTTCTCTGCCGCTTTCTGCGCCAGCGGGTGACCTGCGGCCACGGCCAGGTAGGTCGCACCCATGAAGGTGTCCGGACGGGTGGTGTAGACGGTCAGCGGCCGATCGTAGTTTTCAACGTTGAAGGTGATCTCTACCCCTTCAGAGCGGCCGATCCAGTTACGCTGCATGGTCTTCACGGTATCTGGCCAGTGGTCCAGGTTATCCAGATCGTTCAGCAGTTCGTCGGCGTAAGCGGTGATTTTGATAAACCACTGCGGGATCTCTTTGCGCTCAACTTTGGTGTCGCAGCGCCAGCAGCAGCCGTCGATAACCTGTTCGTTCGCCAGAACGGTCTGATCGTTCGGGCACCAGTTAACGGCGGAGGTTTTTTTGTAGACCAGCCCTTTTTTGTAGAGCTCGGTGAAGAACTTCTGCTCCCAGCGGTAATATTCCGGGGTGCAGGTCGCCAGCTCGCGGCTCCAGTCATAGCCAAAGCCCAGCATCTTGAGCTGGTTTTTCATGTAGGCGATGTTGTCGTAGGTCCATGGCGCAGGCGCAGTGTTGTTTTTTACCGCGGCACCTTCTGCAGGCAGACCAAACGCATCCCAGCCGATTGGCTGCAGGACGTTTTTACCCAGCATACGCTGATAACGGGCGATCACATCACCGATGGTGTAGTTACGCACGTGGCCCATGTGTAGTCGGCCAGAAGGATAGGGAAGCATCGACAGGCAGTAATACTTCTCTTTGCTCTCGTCTTCGGTGACTTCAAAAGTGCGCTTCTCGTCCCAGTGTTGCTGGACTTTCGATTCTATCTCTTCCGGGCGGTATTGCTCTTGCATGGCAGCCAGTGGTCCTGTGTTCAATACAGCTACAAACGTAGCCAATGGATGTGGTAATTCAGATCCGCATAGCATAGCCCAAACGCCCGCGTCAAAACAGCCTTTACCACTAAAAGCGCCTTGCAGGAATTTACGTAGAGTGTGGATGACCTGACAAAGCGGGGCGCAAATAAGGTCTATCATTAGAGAGGTTTACTTACCCGGGAGGCAAAATGATGAACAAGGTTGCTCAATTTTACCGTGAACTGGTCGCCACATTGACAGAACGTCTGCGGAATGGTGAGCGTGATATTGATGCGCTCGTCGAGCATGCACGCGTTAAGGTGATGCAGACGGGTGAGTTAACGCGCACCGAAGTGGAAGAGGTGACCCGCGCGGTTCGCCGCGATCTGGAAGAGTTCGCCCGTAGCTATGGCGAGAGCCAGGATGAGGCCACCGACAGCGTATTTATGCGGGTGATCAAAGAGAGCCTCTGGCAGGAGCTGGCGGACATTACCGATAAAACCCAGCTGGAGTGGCGTGAGGTCTTTCAGGATCTGAACCACCACGGGGTGTATCACAGCGGTGAGGTTGTCGGGCTGGGGAATCTGGTGTGCGAGAACTGCCATTTCCACATGGCGATTTATACACCGGAGATGCTGCCGGTCTGTCCTAAATGCGGCCACGATCAGTTCCAGCGTCGGCCATTTGAACCCTAATGTTGTCGTAATATAAGCTGGCACAGTGATGCCAGCTTTTTCAGTTCAAAGGTGGTGCGTGGCGTTAAGCGTAAAACGCCAGCCGTTCGGCTAATAAATCAACAAAGGCTTCACGGTTAATATTTGTCATAACAGTGGTATTCGGCCTGTTACCCGTCAGGAAGTAATAGTCCACCACCGTCATTCCCTGAGTGTATTTCCCCTGCGTTTCCACGCCTACCCAGCGCTCCACGGTGGTAAATATCTCCGGTTTCAGTAGCCAGGCGATGGTACAAGGGTCATGCAAGGGTGCCCCCTGGAAACCCCACTTCTCGGTTTTATGGTACTCCATAAAGAAGTCGAGCAGCTCCGCCACGGTGGTTGCCACCGGGTTGCCGATCCGGCGAAAACGTTCGATATCCTCCGCCATAATTTGCGCCTGATGCGTCACATCCAGCCCGGCCATGACCACCGGAATGCCGGACTGAAAGACGATCTCGGCCGCCTCGGGGTCAACAAAGATGTTGAATTCCGCCGCAGGCGTCCAGTTACCCAGCCCCATCGCACCGCCCATGATCACAATCCGGGCGATTTTCGCATGCAGTTCAGGGTGGCTGTTCAGCAGCAGGGCGACGTTGGTTTGCGGACCGGTAGAGACCAGCGTTACCGGCTCGGCGCTTTCGCGCAGTACGTTTGCCATCAGCTCCACTGCCGTGCAATCCTGCGGCGCAAAATCTGGCTCGGGCAGGGCAGGGCCATCAAGCCCACTTTCCCCGTGTACATTGTCGGCAATGATCAGATCGCGCATCAGGGGCTTAATCGCGCCGCCTGCCACCGGAATATCGCTGCGTTTCAGCAGGGTAAGCATGCGCAGCACATTGCGCAGGGTTTTGTCAGGGGTCTGGTTACCGGCAGAAGAGGTTACAGCCTTGAGCTCAAGCTCGGGTGAGGCGAGGGCAAGGACGAGTGCTATCGCGTCATCATGACCCGGATCGCAATCGAGGATAATGGGCAGTGCCATAGAAATCTCCATTTCTCAGTGTTGTTTGGCGACAAGGCTAACGCTGAAGGCAGAGGCAGACGAGATAAAGAGATAAAAAGCGTGAAGCGGTGCGCAATCTGAGCGATTGCGCACCGGGGAGATTAATGCAGAATTTTGGCGAGGAAGTCTTTAGCGCGTTCAGACTGCGGGTTATTAAAGAACTCCTCTTTCGCGGAGTCCTCGACGATTTTCCCCTCATCCATAAAGATCACGCGGTTTGCGACTTTACGCGCAAAGCCCATTTCGTGCGTGACCACCATCATGGTCATCCCTTCCTGCGCCAGTTGCACCATAACATCCAGCACTTCATTGATCATCTCCGGATCAAGGGCGGAGGTCGGCTCATCAAAGAGCATCGCGACGGGATCCATACAGAGCGCACGGGCAATCGCCACGCGCTGCTGCTGGCCGCCGGACAACTGCGCCGGGAATTTATCGGCATGGGCGGAGAGGCCCACGCGCTCCAGCAGCTTCAGCCCTTTCTCACGTGCGGCCGCCTTATCGCGCTTGAGGACTTTTACCTGCGCCAGGGTCAGGTTCTCAATGATCGACAGATGCGGGAAGAGTTCAAAGTGCTGGAACACCATCCCGACGTTGGAACGCAGCTTCGCCAGATTGGTCTTCTTGTCATTCACCCTGGTGCCGTTGACGATGATCTCGCCCTGCTGCACCGGCTCAAGACCGTTCACAGTTTTAATCAGCGTGGATTTACCCGAGCCGGAGGGCCCGCACACCACTACCACTTCGCCCTTTTTCACTTCCGTGGAGCAGTCGGTCAGCACCTGAAAGTGCCCATACCATTTAGAAACATTTTTCAGGGAAATCATTACACTGTCCTTTTCTTCAGCCAGCTGACCAACAGCGACGCGCTTAAACTAATTGCAAAATAGACCGCACCTGCGAACAGGATCATCTCAACCTGGGTACCATCGCGCTCGCCGATGGTAGAGGCGGTACGGAAGAAGTCTGCCAGGCTCAATACATAAACCAGCGAGGTATCCTGGAACAGCACGATACCCTGGGTGAGCAGCAGCGGAACCATGGCGCGGAACGCCTGCGGCAGAATGATGAGCTTCATCGACTGCCAGTGGGTCATGCCTAACGCCAGCGCAGCGCTGGACTGCCCGCGGGAGATACTCTGGATCCCGGCACGAATAATTTCTGAATAGTAAGCCGCCTCAAACATGGAGAAGGCCACCATCGCGGAGATCAAACGGATATCGGATTTCGGCGACAGGCCTAAAACGTTCTGCAGGAATCCAGGAACGATCAGATAGAACCACAGCAGCACCATCACCAGCGGGATGGAACGGAAAACGTTCACGTAAGCGGTCGCAAACCAGGCCACAGGCTTAAAGCTCGACAGACGCATTACCGCCAGCAGGGTACCCCAGACAATCCCGACAATCACCGCCGTCAGGGTGATCTTCAGCGTGATGATCAGGCCATCGATCAGGTAGGGCATGGAGGGAACAATAGAGCTCCAGTCAAATTCGTACATTATTTGCCCCCCAGGTTGCCCGGCAGGCGAACTTTACGTTCAACCAGGTTCATCACCAGCATAATGACAGCATTAATCAATACATAGGCCAGGGTAATGGCGGTGAAGGATTCCCACGCATGGGCGGAATAATCCAGCAGTTTGCCCGCCTGCGCGGCCATATCCACCAGACCGATGGTCGAGGCGATGGCCGAGTTTTTCACCAGGTTCATCATCTCCGACGTCATCGGCGGTACAATCACGCGGTAGGCGTTGGGCAGCAGCACATAGCGGTAAGCCTGCGGCAGGGTAAGACCCATCGCCAGCGCCGCATTTTTTTGTCCACGTGGCAGAGACTGGATAGCCGCACGCACCTGCTCGCAGACGCGGGCGGCGGTGAACAGGCCCAGACAGAGCATCGAGGAGACGAAGAACTGCACGTTTGGATCCAGTTCCGATTTGAACCACATGCCGATATCTTCCGGCAGCAGTTCCGGGATGACCAGATACCAGGTAAAGAACTGCACGATTAACGGAACGTTACGGAACAGTTCGACGTAGCAGGTGCCAATGGAAGAGAGAAAACGGTTAGGCACGGTACGCAAAATACCGAACAACGAGCCGACAAGAAACGCAATAATCCAGGCGGTGATCGACAGCGCGACCGTGACCTGAAAGCCGCTCCACAGCCAGCCAAGATAGGTGGTGTTGCCGAACGGGGCTTGCTGCAGGAAAATGCCCCAGTTCCAGTCAATTGACATAGTAAACTCCAGAAAAAAAAGGGTAGCAGCGCTACCCTCGAAGATTGGTGAGAAGCTTTAATATTCGCGCTGAGTGGGGAACGACCACTCAGCGTTTAGTCTGTCCGCGCTTCCCGACAATCGAGAGGGCAGGAGAACCCGCCCCTTAGTGGTTCTAATTAGTTAAGTGCCTTGTCATTCGGTTCTTTAAACAGTGCTTTCATATCGTCAGACAGTTCAAAGTTCATGTTGAGATTTTTTGGTGGGATTGGGTTTTTAAACCACTTATCGAACCATTTCTCTGCTTCACCGGAGGTCTGAACCTGAGCGATGGTGTCGTCGACGAGTTTCTTAAACTCCGCGTCGTCTTTACGCATCATGCAGCCGTAGGCCTCTTTGGATTGCGCGGTGCCGACGATTTCCCAGTTATCCGGTTTCTTCGCTTTAGCGCGTTCACCGGCCAGCAGAGCATCGTCCATCATAAACGCGACGGCGCGGCCGCTTTCCAGAGTACGGAAAGAGTCACCGTGGTCTTTGGCGCTGATGATACGCATGTCCATTTTCTTCTCTTCATTCAGCTTGTGCAGGAGAACTTCAGAGGTCGTCCCGGAGGTCACAACCACCGCTTTGCCTTTCAGATCGGCGAAGTCTTTAATATCGCCGCCTTTTTTGGTCAGCAGACGGGTACCCACCACGAAGATGGTGTCGGAGAAGGCAGCCTGTTTCTGACGCTCAAGGTTGTTGGTGGTGGAGCCACACTCAAAATCAAAGGTGCCGTTTTGCAGCAGTGGAATACGGTTTTGTGAAGTGATTGGGATCAGCTTCACTTCCAGATCCGGTTTGTTGAGCTTTTTCTTTACCGCGTCGACGATCGCGTTGGAATAAGCCTGTGAGTAGCCCACGACTTTTTGCGTGTTGTCGTAGTATGAGAACGGAACAGACGATTCACGGTGGCCGACCACAATCACGCCGTTTTTCGCGATTTTTTCCAGGGTACCGCCCGCTGCCGGAGCAGCATCTTCAGCGTGCACGACGCCTGCGGATAATCCCATCACCAGCATTGCTGTGGCCAGTTTACGTAATTGCATATCCAACTCCTTTATTATCAGCGCCAGAGACGCATTGATATTCGGTGTGATGTTGTTATAGCTCGCGCGATACGAGTGCAGTGTTATACCTGTTTGTTAACATTTAGTTTGGCTTAATGTAAAGATTTTGCTGCGTTATTGTTTATTTTTGCGAAGCGCGCCGCACCATTCAGAGGCATAAATCTTCCGTTGCACCGTTTCGGTGCTACCGGTGAGCTACCCTGGTGCGACCGGGTTGCACAGTAAGCCAAATCGCGTTTACGTAAATAGATAAAGCAATCGCCGTGCCAGAGTTGTGTCGCAGTGACAATTGCCGGATGGCGGCTTCGCCTTACCCGGCCTGCAAGATCGTAGGCCCGGCAAGCGTAGCGCCGCCGGGCAAAGAGGGGGAGGGGACTACTTGCGGCGCTGGCGCAGGCTCATCAGCACGGCGCCAAAACCGAACAGCGCGGTGAGGATCCACAGGGGCCAGTTGCCGGTGCGGGCGTAAGGCGTCAGCCCGGTCGTCGGCGTGACTTTTGTGGTCAGCACGTCGCGGGTGAACTGCGGCAGCATGGCCTGAATTTCACCCTGCGGACCAATCACGGCGGTAATGCCGTTGTTGGTGCTGCGCAGCAGAGGGCGCGCCAGCTCCAGGGAGCGCATCCGCGCCATCTGGAAATGCTGCCATGGGCCGATCGACTTACCGAACCAGGCATCGTTGGAGATGGTCAGCAGATAGTCGGTGTTCGGGCGGAAATTATCCCGCACCTGCTCACCGAGGATGATCTCGTAGCAAATGGCGGCGGTCAGTAAAAAGCCGTGGGCGCTCAGCTGAGGCTGAACGTAGGCGCCCCGGCTAAAGGAGGACATCGGCAGATCGAAAAACGGTGCCAGCGGACGCAGAATCGACTCCAGCGGCACAAACTCACCAAACGGCACCAGGTGATTCTTGTTGTAGCGGTTCGTCGACTCATAGCTGTAGGGATTATCTTTTCCCAGCGTGATAATGGTGTTGTAAGTGTCGTAACGGTTCTGCTTGTTCAGCCGCGCGTCAACGATACCGGTGATCAGAGTGGAGTTTCGCGCCCGCAACAGATCGTCCATCATGATCAGAAAACGCTGCTGGTTGATCTCCAGATCCGGGATTGCCGACTCAGGCCAGATAATCAGCTGGGATTTGCCCATCTCTTTCTGGGTGGCATCCAGATAAATTTTCAGGGTGTTGATCAACTGACCTTCATCCCATTTCAGCGACTGGGGAATATTACCCTGCACCATCGACACCTGGGTGGCGCGTTCCGGCTCAAGGGTAAACCACTGGATATAACGCAGCGGGAAAGGCAGGGCAAAAAGCACCACAGCCATGACCAGCGCTCGCCCGTTGCGCTGCACCAGCGCCAACACCAGCAGGCCGCTTACCACCATCAGCAGGAAGTTGATCGCCTCGACGCCCATCACCGGCGCCAGGCCCTTTAGCGGGCCATCTATCTGGCTGTAGCCGAACTGCAGCCACGGAAAGCCGGTCAGCACCCAGCCGCGCAGGAACTCGGTAATTTGCCAGACCACCGGGGCGGCAATCGCCACCCGCAGCCAGCTGGTTTTTGGCCACAGGCGGGAGAGGATCCCGGCAAACAGACCCGTGTAGAGCGAGAGGTACGCCGCCAGCAGCACCACGAGGAAAACATTCACCGGGCCTGGCATGCCGCCAAACTGGGCAATACTGACGTAAACCCAGTTAATACCGGAGCCAAACAGGCCCAGCCCCCAGAAATAGCCAATCGCCGCCGCCTGAACAGGGCGTCGGTTAAGGGTCAGCCCCTGGAGTCCCATCAGGGAAAGGAGGGCCGCTGGCCAGAAGTCATAAGGGGAAAAAGCCAGCGTACCGCTGGCTCCGAGGATCAGCGCCAGCAGCAGACGCGTGCGCTGGCGTTCAAGCAAGGGGGCAAATGCCATTTAAATCAATCATCCAGTGTGGGTTGCGGAGCATTGTCCGGCATTCTGACATGAACCTGAATAATACGTCGACTGTCGGCCATCGCCACCTTGAACTGATAGCCGTCAATTTCCACGGTTTCGCCACGCGCCGGCAGGTGACCAAAGGCCTGCATCACCAGCCCGCCGATGGTATCTACCTCTTCGTCGCTGAAATGCGTGCCGAAGGTGTCATTGAAATCTTCGATTGGGGCGAGCGCACGCACGGTCCAGGTGTGGCGGCTCAACTGACGGAAGTCGATATCCTCTTCTTCGTCATATTCATCTTCAATTTCGCCAACAATCAGCTCAAGAATATCTTCGATGGTGACCAGGCCCGAAACACCGCCAAATTCATCGATAACAATCGCCATGTGGTAGCGCTGAGAGCGGAACTCTTTCAGCATGCGATCGACCCGCTTACTTTCCGGGACCACTACCGCCTGACGTAACACTTTTTCCATGCTGAAGGCTTCGGCATCGCTGCGCATAAACGGCAGCAGATCCTTGGCCATCAAAATTCCTTCAATGTGGTCTTTGTCTTCGCTGATCACCGGGAAACGTGAGTGAGCGGATTCGATAATGACATCGAGGCACTCATCCAGGGTCTGGTTGCGTTTCAGGGTAATCATCTGCGAACGGGGGATCATGATATCGCGAACGCGCTGGTCGGCGATGTCCATTACCCCTTCAAGCATCTCGCGCGTATCTTCATCGATAAGCTCGTTCTGCCCGGAGTCACGGATAAGCTCCAGAAGGTCATCACGGTTTTTAGGTTCACCGTGGAACAGCTGGCTCAGAAGGAGGGAGAAAAATCCTTTTTTGCTGTTTGGTGTGTCGCTACTGTGTGAATTGTCGTCGCTCATGGCGTTTGTTAAGGGTTCTCATGTTGGTCTGTTGACTGCCGTCGCGGACTTTTGTCATACGCAACGGCACATTATGCCAGTAAGGCGCAAACGCGCCCTACAGACTACTCTTTCTCGGCAATGTACGGATCCTCATAGCCCAGAGCAAGCATTATCTCTGTCTCAAGGGATTCCATCTCTTCCGCTTCGTCATCTTCAATGTGGTCGTAGCCCAGCAGATGCAGGCTGCCGTGCACCACCATGTGCGCCCAGTGGGCCTCGAGGGGCTTCTGCTGCTCCTTCGCTTCCTGCTCAACCACCTGGCGGCAGATGATCAGATCGCCAAGCAGCGGCATTTCGATACCCGGTGGGGCTTCGAACGGGAAAGAGAGCACGTTGGTCGGCTTATCTTTCCCGCGGTAGGTCAGGTTCAGGTCGTGGCTTTCTGCTTCATCCACCAGGCGAATCGTGACTTCTGACTCCTCCTGAAACTGCGGGATGACGGCATTCAGCCACGCCTGGAACTGGCTCTCTTCCGGCAGGCCGGCGTTATCTTCACAGGCCAGCTGTAAATCGAGGATCACCTGACTCATTTCTGCTCTTGCTCCTGGGCTTCGCGTTTACGTTCCGCGGCCTGTTCTGCTTTACGTTTTTGATCTGCGGCTTCCCACGCTTCATACGCCGTGACGATGCGGGCAACCACCGGGTGGCGCACCACGTCTTCACTGTGGAAGAAGTTGAAGCTGATTTCGTCCACTTCGGACAGGACTTCAATAGCGTGACGCAGACCCGACTTGGTGCTGCGTGGCAGGTCAACCTGGGTGATATCGCCGGTGATCACCGCTTTGGAGTTAAAGCCAATACGGGTCAGGAACATCTTCATCTGTTCGATGGTGGTGTTCTGGCTCTCATCCAGGATGATGAACGCATCGTTCAGGGTACGGCCACGCATATAGGCCAGCGGAGCCACTTCGATGACGTTACGTTCAATCAGTTTTTCGACCTTCTCAAAGCCAAGCATCTCAAACAGCGCATCGTACAGCGGGCGCAGGTAAGGATCGACCTTCTGGCTCAGATCACCAGGCAGGAAGCCCAGCTTCTCGCCCGCTTCAACGGCCGGACGGGTGAGCAGAATGCGGCGGATCTCCTGGCGCTCAAGGGCATCCACGGCAGCAGCCACCGCAAGGTAGGTTTTACCAGTACCTGCCGGGCCGACACCGAAGGTGATGTCATGATCGAGGATATTGGCGATGTACTGCGCCTGGTTTGGCGTGCGCGGCTTAATGACGCCACGCTTGGTCTGAATGTGGATAGCCTTGCCGAATTCCGGCACGCTCTCCGCGCTCTGCTCCAGCACTCGCGATTCTTTGATCGCCAGATGGATCTGTTCCGGCTCAATATCCTGAGTTTCACCGCGCATCGGCGCGGTATCAACGTACAGACTACGGAGAATATCCGCAGCGGCATTGACGCAAATGGCGCGTCCGGTGAGTTTGAACTGGTTATCGCGACGATTAATCTCGATACCCAGACGTCGCTCCAGATGTTTGATGTTGTCATCAAACGGCCCGCACAGGCTCAGCAGGCGAGCGTTGTCTGCTGGCTCAAGGGTAATTTCACGTGTGTCTATATTCAAACCGTTCCTCTTAATGTCTCGGGTGTCATAGGGCAGTGGGTCTGTCTTATGAAAGTATTCACGCCACGGAATAAAGGCGCAAGCATTGCGAAGGATATGGGGGAGAGCAGGGAGAAATACAAGGCCTGTCAGAAACGACAGGCCGAAGGATCACGGCTGATAAACGCTGACGCCGAGATCGTTTTCTTTACGGGTACGGGCAATCACCGATTCCGGCGACTGGGCGACGCGCAGGCCCATTTCATCTTCGGTGCGCACCAGTTTGCCACGCAGGGAGTTGGTCAGCACTTCGAGGATCTCAATATCGACGAACTTGCCCACCAGATCCGGCGTACCTTCGAAGTTCACCACGCGGTTGTTCTCTGTACGGCCAGAGAGCTCCATGATGCTCTTACGTGAAGTGCCTTCTACCAGTACACGCTGTACGGTGCCGAGCATCCGGCGGCTCCAGGCGTTGGCCTGCTGGTTAATGCGATCCTGCAGAATATAGAGACGCTGCTTTTTCACCTCTTCCGGCACGTCGTCAACCATATCGGCGGCAGGCGTCCCTGGACGCGCCGAGAAGATGAAGCTGTAACTCACGTCGAAGTTCACATCACCAATCACCTTCATGGTGCGTTCAAAATCGTCGTCCGTTTCCCCCGGGAAGCCGACGATGAAGTCAGAGCTTATCTGAATATCCGGGCGCGCTTCACGCAGCTTGCGGATAATCGCTTTATATTCCAGCACGGTGTGGGTGCGGCCCATCAGGTTCAGTACGCGGTCAGAACCACACTGGATCGGCAGATGCAGGAAGCTCACCAGCTCTGGCGTATCGCGGTAAATCTCGATGATGTCATCGGTAAATTCGATCGGGTGGCTGGTGGTAAAGCGGATGCGGTCGATACCGTCAATCGCCGCCACCAGACGCAGCAGTTCAGCAAACGAGCCGGTGCTGCCGTCATAGTTCTCGCCGCGCCAGGCGTTAACGTTCTGCCCGAGCAGGTTCACTTCGCGCACACCCTGTGCCGCCAGTTGGGCGATCTCAAACAGGATGTCGTCGCAAGGACGGCTGACTTCTTCGCCGCGGGTATAAGGCACCACGCAGTAAGTACAGTATTTATTGCAGCCTTCCATGATGGAGACGAAGGCGGTCGGGCCATCTGCGCGCGGCTCCGGCAGACGGTCAAATTTTTCGATTTCCGGGAAGCTGACGTCAATAATCGCCTTGCGATTACCGCTTCCGCGTACGGCGTTGATCATCTCCGGCAGACGGTGCAGGGTCTGCGGACCAAAAATAATGTCGACGTAGTGGGCGCGCTGACGAATCAGCTTCCCTTCTTGCGAGGCAACACAGCCGCCAACGCCGATGATGATATCCGGGTTTTTCTGCTTGAGGAGCTTCCAGCGACCTAACTGGTGAAAGACTTTTTCCTGCGCCTTCTCACGGATTGAGCAGGTATTCAGCAGCAGCACATCTGCCTCTTCCGCCACGTCGGTGAGTTGATACCCATGGGTGGCATCCAGCAGATCGGCCATCTTGGATGAATCGTATTCGTTCATCTGACAGCCCCAGGTTTTAATATGGAGTTTTTTTGTCATCGACTTGCTCATGCTCAGGATTGCAGGGCGCGTATTGTAATGCTTTGGTGCGGTTGTGACCAGTATGAAGGTTGTCAGCCTCAAGGCCAAAAAAATCCGGTAAACTTAGGAGATTATCAAATAAGGACAAATGACCATGACTATCCAACAAGCCGGGATCGCCGTCGTCGGCGGCGGTATGGTCGGCGGGGCGCTGGCGCTGGGGCTGGCGCAACACGGGTTCGACGTCACCGTTATCGAACAGGCACCACCTGCTGCTTTTGACGCGTCACAGCAGCCGGATGTACGCATTTCGGCGATCAGCGCCGCGTCAGTTGATCTGCTTCGTGGGCTGGGGGTATGGGACGCGGTGCTGGCCATGCGCGCGCATCCGTATCGTCGCCTGGAGACCTGGGAGTGGGAAAACGCCCACGTGGTGTTTGACGCCGCGGAGCTGAAACTCCCGCTGCTGGGTTACATGGTTGAAAATAGGGTGCTGCAACAGGCGCTCTGGCAGGCGCTGCAGGCGCATCCGCAGGTGACGCTGCGCGTTCCTGCGTCGGTGAAGGCGCTCCACCGCCACAACGATCAGCATCTGATTGAGCTGGATAATGGCGAGCAGCTGGCGGTAAAACTGCTGGTTGGGGCCGACGGCGCAAATTCCCGGGTGCGCGAGCTGGCCGGGATCGGCATTCACGCCTGGCAATATCAGCAATCCTGCATGCTGATCACCGTCGCCTGTGAGAACGATCCGGGTGACAGCACCTGGCAGCATTTCACCCCGAACGGTCCGCACGCGTTTTTACCGCTGTTTGACCGTTGGGCATCCCTGGTGTGGTATGACACCCCCGCGCGGATCCGCCAACTGCAGGGGCTCTCTATAGAACAGCTGCAGCGCGAAATCGTCCACCATTTCCCGTCGCGTCTGGGTAAGGTCACGCCGGTCGCCGCAGGGGCATTCCCCCTGACGCGTCGTCATGCGCTGAAGTATGCGCGCGAAGGGCTGGCGCTGGTCGGCGATGCGGCGCATACCATTCATCCGCTGGCGGGGCAGGGGGTTAACCTGGGCTATCGCGACGTCGAAGCGCTGATAGATGTACTCAGTAATGCCCGCAGCCACGGCGAAGCCTGGGCCAGCCATCAGGTGCTTAAGCGTTATCAGACGCGACGGATGGCAGATAACTTTATTATGCAGTCAGGTATGGATCTCTTTTACGCCGGGTTCAGCAACGATCTCGGGCCGCTGCGCATCCTGCGTAATGTGGGATTGATGGCGGCACAGCGCGCCGGTGGACTGAAACGTCAGGCGCTGAAGTACGCCTTAGGGCTCTAGATATTCCCTGGGCCGGGTAAGGCGAAGCCGCCACCCGGCTTATTGAGTTAGGGAACGCAGAAAAGCAAAAAGCTCGCCGAAGCGAGCTTTTTTTATGTGGCTGGGGTGCAGGGATTCGAACCCCGGAATGCTGGTATCAGAAACCAGAGCCTTACCGCTTGGCGACACCCCAATTGCGTTAAACAAACAGCTTAACGACTTTTTAAATTGGCTGGGGTACGAGGATTCGAACCTCGGAATGCCGGAATCAGAATCCGGTGCCTTACCGCTTGGCGATACCCCAACAATTTTTTTTGCTTTACCGACCGGAATCGATACAAGCTGATATGGTGGCTACGACGGGATTCGAACCTGTGACCCCATCATTATGAGTGATGTGCTCTAACCAACTGAGCTACGTAGCCAGACTGCTTTCTTCGATGGCTGGGGTACCTGGATTCGAACCAGGGAATGCCGGTATCAAAAACCGGTGCCTTACCGCTTGGCGATACCCCAATAACCGCGGAGAACCGCAAAATCGAAGAAATATGGCTGGGGTACCTGGATTCGAACCAGGGAATGCCGGTATCAAAAACCGGTGCCTTACCGCTTGGCGATACCCCATCCGTGCAACGCTTACCTGGGAATGGTGCGGGAGGCGAGACTTGAACTCGCACACCTTGCGGCGCCAGAACCTAAATCTGGTGCGTCTACCAATTTCGCCACTCCCGCAAAAAAGATGGTGGCTACGACGGGATTCGAACCTGTGACCCCATCATTATGAGTGATGTGCTCTAACCAACTGAGCTACGTAGCCATCTTTTTTTCGCGTTACCTTATCGGCGTTGCGGGGCGCATTATGCGTATAGACCCTTGCAGCGTCAACACCTTTTTCAACGAAAATGTCTGGAATGTGACTGTTTGGTTAGGTTGCGAACAGCGTGACCGAATATTCGGCAATTATTGGTTATTAATCGTTTTTGTCCAGCGAAACGCGAGGCAACAAAAGAGGCCCCGAAGGGCCTCATGGCGATCTGACTGATTACTTATAGGCGGACTGATGCACACCCACGGCACGACCTGATGGATCGTTCATGGTTTTGAAAGCTTCATCCCACTCAATGGCTTTCGCCGAGGAGCAGGCGACGGAAGGACCGCCCGGAACACACTCTGCTGCGCTTGGCAGCGGGAACAGCTCTTCGAAGATCTCACGGTACAGATAGGCTTCTTTCGAACCCGGCGTGTTGTACGGGAAGCGGAAGCTGGCGGTTTCCAGTTGCTGATCGGAAATCTGCTTCGCTGCCACCTCTTTCAGGGTGTCGATCCAGCTGTAACCTACGCCGTCAGAGAACTGCTCTTTCTGACGCCATGCCACGCTTGCAGGCAGGTAAGATTCGAAGCATTCGCGCAGAACGTGTTTCTCCATCTTGCCGTTGCCGCACATTTTGTCCTGCGGGTTGATACGCATGGCCACGTCGAGGAATTTTTTATCCAGGAAGGGGACGCGCGCTTCAACACCCCATGCAGACATCGCTTTGTTGGCACGTGCACAGTCAAACATGTGCAGGGCCTGCAGTTTACGCACGGTCTCTTCGTGCAGCTCTTTGGCATCCGGCGCTTTATGGAAGTAGAGGTAGCCGCCGAACACTTCGTCAGAACCTTCGCCGGAAAGTACCATTTTAATGCCCATCGCTTTGATTTTACGGGACATCAGGTACATCGGCGTAGAGGCGCGGATGGTGGTCACATCATAGGTTTCAATGTGATAGATAACGTCGCGGATCGCATCCAGCCCTTCCTGCACCGTAAAGTGGATCTCATGGTGCACGGTGCCCAGGTGATTTGCCACCTCCTGCGCGGCTTTCAGGTCCGGGGATCCTTCCAGGCCGACGGCGAAGGAGTGCAGCTGCGGCCACCAGGCTTCGGAGCGCTCCTGATCTTCCACCCGACGTGCGGCATACTTTTTGGTGATCGCCGAGATAACGGACGAATCCAGACCGCCGGAGAGCAGCACGCCGTAAGGCACGTCCGACATCAGGTGGCTTTTCACTGAATCTTCCAGCGCCTGGCGCAGCTCGTTTTTATCGGTGACGTTGTCTTTAACGGCATCGTAATCGAACCAGTCGCGCTGATAGTACTGGCGAATTTCGCCATCCTGGCTCCACAGATAGCTGCCTGCCGGGAACTCTTTGATGGTGCGGCAAACCGGCACCAGGGCTTTCATTTCAGAGGCAACATAGAAGTTGCCGTGCTCATCATGGCCCATATAGAGCGGGATAATCCCGATGTGGTCGCGGCCAATCAGGTACGCATCTTTTTCGCTGTCGTACAGCGCAAAGGCAAACATACCCTGCAGATCGTCGAGGAACTCGGGTCCTTTTTCCTGGTAGAGGGCCAGAATCACTTCGCAGTCAGAACCGGTCTGGAAGGTATAGCGATCGCCGTACTCCGCGCGCAGCGCCTGGTGGTTGTAGATTTCACCGTTGACCGCCAGGGCATGGGTTTTTTTCTCGTTATATAACGGCTGGGCACCGGCATTGACATCCACAATCGACAGACGCTCGTGCGCCAGGATGGCTTTATCGCTGGCGTAGACACCGGACCAGTCCGGGCCGCGATGGCGCATCAGACGGGAGAGTTCCAGTGCTTTTTTACGCAGTTCGCCTGCGTCAGTTTTGATATCCAGTACGCCGAAAATTGAACACATAACCTTCTCCATTAACCCTGTTGCAGTGTGATGTTGCTTGCTTATGAAAATGCCGCAAAAGCGGAGGGGCGGCAAGCGATTTGCCGGGTAAAAAGAAAAAAGTGCAATACCTGTTGATGAATGTTGAAAAAAGCGTACGCCTTAAGCTGGATTATTGATGTTTATTCAGTAAAAGGCGTTTTTTATTAGATGGATTTCTATTTTTGACGAGGCAAAATGAAAAAACCACGTCCGGGGACGTGGTTTTGGGTTACAGGACATCAATTTCCGCGACCGAGGGGTAAATCCAGCTTGGTCGGAACGGCATCGAATCGATATCGTCCAGGGTGGATACCCCCGACAGGACCAGGATGGTTTCCAGCCCGGCCTGGAAGCCGGCCAGAATATCGGTGCGCAGGTTATCGCCCACAATCACCGTATCTTCCGAGTGGGCCTGCATTGTGTTGAGTGCTGCACGAATGATCCACGGGCTGGGCTTACCAACATAAAACGGCATGCGGCCGGTCATTTTCTCAATACCGGCACAGAGTGCGCCGCAGGCCGGGTAAAAGCCGCGGCCATGGGTATCCGGGTTGGTGGCGATAAAGCGGGCGCCGTTGGCGACAAAGAAGGCCGCCTTGTGCATCATCTCCCAGTTATAGGAGCGCGTTTCGCCAACGATAACAAAGTCGGGGTTGACGTCGGTGATGGTAAAGCCCGCTTTGTACAGTTCATGGATCAGTGCGCCTTCACCGACTACATACGCTTTTTTGCCTTCCTGACGCTTCAGGAAATCTGCGGTGGCCATTGCCGAGGTATAGAAGACGCTGGCGGGCACATCGATACCGGCGGTGGCAAAACGGTTCGCCAGATCCTGTCCGGTCTGCGACGGGAAGTTGGTGAGCAGCACCAGCGGCATACCCTTTTCCATGATGCCGTTAAGAAACTCTGCAGCGCCCGGCACGGCAACGTTGTCGTGCATCAGCACGCCGTCGATATCACAAATAACATTCTTAATGGTCATGAACTTCCCGACATCAAAAAAAGAAGGCGTCACTATAAAGCGCTGTCAGCTTTCCAGCAAACGCTGCAACAGGATACCGTTAAGCATGGCGCGTTTTACCAGGGCAAAAGCGCCAATCGCGGAACGGTCGTTCAGCGCGGAGCGAACCACCGGCAGGTTCTGGCGAAACGCCTTCAGCGCCTGAGTATTGATGCACCCTTCGATGGCAGGCAGCAGCACTTTTTCGGCCTCGGTAATTTCACCGGCGATCACCACTTTTTGTGGGTTAAACAGGTTGATGGCGATGGCAATGGTTTTACCCAGATGACGGCCAACCTGCTCAATCACTTCACTGGCTAATGCGTCGCCCTTATTGGCCGCCCGGCAGATGGCGCTGATTTTACAGTCATCGAGCGTGACGCGGCTCTGATAACCCTGCTCCAGCAGATGGCGCACCCGCTGCTCAATGGCGGCGTTGGCAGCGACGGTTTCCAGACAGCCAAAGTTGCCGCAGTGGCAGCGCTCACCCAGCGGGTCAACCTGAATGTGGCCAATCTCGCCCACGTTACCGTTACGGCCAATAAAAATGCGGCCATTAGAGATAATACCGGCGCCCGTACCGCGGTGAACGCGCACCAGAATTGAGTCTTCACAATCCTGACTTGCACCAAAGTAGTGCTCGGCCAGCGCCAGGCTGCGGATATCGTGACCCACAAAGCAGGTTACGGCGAACCGCTTTTCCAGCGCGTCGATCAGCGCCCAGTTTTCGACCTGAATATGCGGCATATAGCGGATCACGCCGCTTTCGGGATCGACGAGCCCGGGCAGGATCACCGAAATGGCAATCAGCTCGCGGATTTTGCGCTGGCAGGATTCGATAAACAGCTCGATGGCGTTAAGCAGCGCATGTTCGAGGGTCTCCTGAGTGCGTTCCGGCAGGGCATAGTGCTCTTCAGCAATGGCCTTACTGCTCAGATCGTAGAGCGTCAGGGTGGCGTCATGACGTCCAAGGCGCACGCCAATGGCGTGGAAATGACGGGTTTCGGTAACAATTGAGATAGCGCGACGGCCTCCGGTGGAGGCCTGCTGATCCACTTCTTTAATCAGCCCGCGCTCAATAAGCTGACGGGTAATTTTCGTCACGCTGGCGGGGGCAAGCTGGCTCTGTTCTGCAATCTGAATCCGCGAGATGGGTCCGTGCTGGTCAATCAGTCGATAAACCGCCGCACTGTTCAGCTGTTTTACCAGATCAACGTTGCCAATTTGAGCTTGTCCGCCAGGTGTCATACTTTCGCTTACTCTGTAACGACCTCGTTACCATTAACGATGGTCTTGATGATTTTATAATCGTGTGTGAATGCGGTGAGGTTAGCGACCATCCCCGGTGCAATACTGCCCAGCTGTTTATCTAAGCCTATCGCGCGTGCCGGATAGAGCGTTGCCATACGCAGCACTTCATCGAGGGCAATGCTGCAATGTTCAACCAGATTGCGCACGCCTTCGATCATGGTCAGAGCCGAGCCGCTTAACGTTCCGTTCTCATCCACACAGAGTCCATTCCGGTAGTATATTGTTTTACCAGCAAAAATGAACTGTTCAATATTTGCCCCAGCTGGTGCCGTGGCGTCTGTTACCAGACACAGTTTGTCACCTTTCAGGCGCTTAGCGTTACGCACGTTGGCGTAATCGACATGTAAACCGTCAACAATAATGCCGCAATAGACATCTGGTTCGTCGAAGATCGCCCCGGCGAGACCGGGTTCGCGTCCGGTAATATAAGGCATAGCATTATAAAGATGGGTCGCGAAGGTGATACCGGCGCGGAAGCCCACTTTGGCCTCTTTTAGCGTGGCGTTGGAATGCCCTGCAGAGACCACAATACCTGCGCCCGCCAGCTTGCGGATCACCTCAGGATCGACCATTTCTGGCGCCAGGGTCACTTTGGTGATCACATCCGCGTTGGCACAGAGAAAATCAACCAGTTCACCGTCAGGTTTACGGACGTAATCAGGATTATGGGTGCCTTTCTTGACAATATTCAGCCACGGCCCCTCAAGGTGCAGACCCAGCGCCTGGTGTGGATATTTCGCCAGATATTCACGCATCACGCGAACGCCTTGCTTCATCAGGTCGTCGCTGGTGGTGATAAGCGTCGGCAGGTAGCTGGTGCAGCCCGATTTTTCATTGGCGCGCTGCATAATTTCCAGCGTTTCAACGGTGACGGCTTCGGCGGTATCGTTGAACTGCACGCCGCCACAGCCGTTAAGCTGTACGTCGATAAAACCGGGGGAGATGATTGCTCCATTGAGCGAGCGTTGTTCAATGTCCGCTGGCAGTTCGGCCAGTGGGCAGACACGTTCAATCAGGCCATTGGCGATAACGATCGCATGGTCATCCAGAATTTCATGGCCGGTATAAATCCGACCGTGGGTTAAAGCGTACATAACGACCCCCGGTTTAAAAATAGCATGCCGTCTCTGCAGGCAGAGACGGCGTCACATTACAGACCTTTAATGTTTTCTGCTTCTAATTCGTTGAAATACTTCAACGTCTTCACTTTCAGTTCCATGGTAGACGGTTCATCGCATACCACAACTGCTTTCGGATGCAGCTGCAGACAGCTGATGGTCCACATGTGGTTGACGTTGCCTTCTACCGCCGCCTGCAGCGCCTGCGCTTTTACGCTACCCAGCACCAGAATCATCACTTCTTCCGCATCCAGCAGGGTACCCACGCCAACGGTCAGGGCATATTTTGGCACCTGGTTAACGTCGCCATCAAAGAAACGGGAGTTTGCCACACGGGTGTCATGTGTCAGGGTTTTGATACGGGTACGGGAGGCCAGAGAAGAAGCAGGTTCGTTGAAGGCGATATGACCGTCGTTACCGACGCCACCCATGAACAGGTGGATTTTACCGTAAGCACGGATTTTTTCTTCGTAATGACGGCACTCTGCATCAATATCCGGGGCATTTCCGTCCAGCAGATTAATATTTTCCGGTTTAATATCAATGTGATCAAAGAAGTTCCGGTGCATGAAGCTATGGTAGCTCTCCGGGTGCTCTTTTGGCAGGCCTACATACTCGTCCATGTTGAAGGTGACAACATGTTCAAAGCTAACCTGGCCCGCTTTATGCATCTCAACCAGTGCTTTATAGGCGGTAAGAGGTGTGCCACCGGTAGGCAGACCCAGTACAAAAGGACGATCGGCTGTCGGTTTGAACGCGTTGATACGTTGTACGATATGGCGAGCAGCCCATTTGCCGACTTGTTCTGCGGTTGCCAGGGGGATCAGTCTCATTATTCACCTCTGAAGTTTTAGTAAAAGTTGGCGGATTGCTTGTCGGGGTATGATATAAGCCTAACCTGTTTCACACCGAGAGGGGTCAATCCGTCCTGATTTTTCGTATCATAAAATAAGTTTTCACTGTTTGCCAGTACAGGGGAGGGGAAGAAACAATATTTGGTGACAAAACTCACAAAAAGCACGCGTTTAATTTGCGATACGAATTAATTTTTCAGACACTCTCAAAGCCAGTGAATCATCAACTGTATTTATCGTTCGTTACACAATAAAAAACATAGTTTATGCGCGAGCCTTAACAAAGGG